>JAASTL010000090.1 GCA_021767305.1 Piscirickettsiaceae bacterium
CTGTTGGCTCTCAAGAAATCTTTAGTCTCACCGATTAAAACCATACGTGTCGGCAATAGCAAAAACATGAAAACCGGTATGAAAATAATGAACATGCCATACCAACCGATTGCCACCCAGTAATATTGAATAGGTATCGCAAGGAAAACCCAGAACAAGACACGTCTGTCAGCACGTCTTGTCGGGATAAGTGAAAAATATTCTTTGAGGGCTAAAAAACTGACAAAAGCCATGAAGACAATAGAACCGATTTCACCGACCAGAATGGCAACCGTGAACACAAGCACCATCACCCACCATGAACTCACTCTCTGTTGCAGTTCAGAATAGTTTTTAGCTTTGTTTTTTTGCTTAAGAAAAATGGTAACCAGACTAGCAAAAATTAAAATACCGTAAACCCCGGTCAAGGCATAGAACACATTAGGTTGAATAGCATCAAACATCAGGCATTAACCTCTTTTAAACAAGCTCTGGCACGATTGAAAGTGGTTAAAACCAATAAAGCAGTAACAACTATCATCAGCCAGTCAAACCAGGTTGCAAGTTCAAATCCTAAACCGACAATCAAGCCGAGAACACCAAAGACAAATGCACGGTCACTTTTACCCATAGGCCCGTCATAGCGTCGGCTTGAACCAGCCTGAATTGCGGCAACACCGACAAATTCGCTAAGCATTGTTAAAAACAACACCGCCAACACCCAATATGCTGAAACGCCTAATAGGAAAGCAAAGGGGAGATAGAGCGCTATGTCTGAAACAACATCCCCCACCTCATTCAAAATAGCACCTAAAGGTGATTTCATGTTGTGCTCTCTAGCTAACATGCCATCAATGGCATTCAATGCCATGCGGATAAATAGAAAGATCGGCAATAAAACAAACCAGATCAAGTTATCAGTAAAGGTTAAAAACAGACCTAACAATACCGATAAAATGGCGGCTGCAAGCGTGACCTGATTTGCAGTCACACCATTGTTTGCCATAAAGGCTGTTATTGGCCTAAGAAGATTTTGAAAAGCAGGTTTTAAATCATAGATAGTCATTCAATCTTCGCTCTAAATAGATGAAAACAGCAGTTTACATTATCCTGTTCGCAATTTTACTTGTTTTTGTATCTCTACAATAGGAAACATAATTTCACTAAACTGCAGGCATAAAAAATCCCCAACACTCATTTGAATGATGGGGATTAATTACATTGGAGAATGTATAAGTGATTATTTCAATTTAATCGAGCTTGAACCTGAATCACCCGTGTTGTCAGTCAACTTCACGGTTACTTCGTCACCCGCATTAGCACTCACTTTAACCGCCATATATGGGTTGGCAGACACCGCACCCGACCATTGTGCATCAACGGCTTTAGTATCGTTGACCAATACTTCCACAACATCAATGTATTTAGCTGGATATGGTTTACCGGTTTTTTTGTTCATACGAACACCCGATTCCATTGGATGTTTAATCAGCGCCTTAACTTCTGCAACGCCACCTTTTGATTTACCACGCATTCTGATTTTAATACTCATGATAATTACCTCATTGAATTCTTTAAATTAAGCTGTGAAATTTTATATTTATTAATCAAGTTTAAAAAAGAGGGAGTTTTCTATTCGCTAAAGGTTTTAAAACCTTATCCCTCTTTGATAGATTAACCACCACATCCACCGATGGTGACCTTAACTTCCTGTTCTGCTTTAAGTAATTTACCGCCTGCTTTGGCAACGGCAATGACGTTCATGGTTTCACCCATCTTAATTCGGGTAGAAACATAACCTACTGCACCCGCCGCAAAGCTATATTCACAAACCAGAGGCATTGGGTTTTTACTTGCCAAAATAGCAATCGATTCCACGCCTTCAAGTCCAGATGCATCAACCGTTACCGGTGTTACGGCTCCGTTTTCTGCAATTGCAGGTGCTTTCAATTTAATATCACCAGAATCTGCCGCAGATGCCGAACCAAAAATATTACTCAGCGCATCGTCTGTCGTTTTGGCACTAAACGCTTGTTTGTTCCAATCAGCCAATACCGTGCTTGGCGTTAGTAAACCTGCATTTGCAGCCACTACAGCTGCCCCAGTTGCTAAAGATGTTTTTAAAAATGATCTACGTTTCATCATTGAACTCCTATTTAAAATCGTTTTTATCGAACTCATTTAGCCTTGCAGTCATACTATTCTTAGACATATCAGTATCGGCTAATGTGCTCTTGATTTCAGGTTAAGGATTTAAAAATGGAAAACAAGCAAATTTGCAATTGTGCAAACATTTTGCAAGCAATCATTGAGACTCTTTAAACATTAAAAACCACATTAATTCAATGGCTTGCGGATTTTAGAAATTGAAAAACCCTGCAATTTAACAGAATATTGTCAGGGTTTGTTTAATAATAAAACAGACTTAGGAAAGGCTTTAAGGCAAAAAAGAAAATCTATTTTTCGGTTAATACAACTTGAGTTTTGGCTTGATGCGTTTTTCTAATACCCCCACCATCACAGTCCATAAGGTCTTCCAGAAACCGTGTAACGCAAACTGATGCTGGCGATATAAACTGGCGTAAGCCCAATGTGCCAGCTTACCTTCCACCATCCAGTTTTTATGAAGCAGCTCATCTAACAGATTACCCAAAGCTTGAAAATGGCTTAATGAAACCAAAGCCCCATGGTCGGTATAGTGAAACGGCTTTAAAGGCCGCTGTTTGATTTGTGCCTGTAAATTCATGGCACAAATCTCTGCCATTTGATGGGCAGCCTGAGCAGTAGGTGGAACAGCGCGACCGTCTTCTTTAATTAAAAAGGCACAATCGCCAATGGCATAAATGGCTTCTTGCTGTTTAACTTTCAAGGTGGCTTCCACCTCTAGCTGATTAATGCGGTTACAGGGCAAATCAAGCTGAGCCAAAAAGGCCGGAGCCTTAACCCCTGCTGCCCAAACCAGTAAATCGGCTTGAATGGTTTCATCGGCGGTGATGAGTTGGTTATTGCTTACCCCTTTGACCATGACATTGGTTTGAATCTCCACCCCCAAATCAGTCAAGGTGTTATGCGCTTTTTCAGCGAGCTTTTCGGGTAGAACCGGCAAAATTCGGTCGGTTGCTTCAATCAAGGTGACTTGTAAACTATTGTGATGAATCTTATGCACCCCAAACTGCTCTAGGCGATCCACTGTGGCATATAGTTCGGCAGCCAATTCCACTCCGGTAGCGCCGCCCCCGACTATGGCAACTTTAACGTGTTCATCAGCAGTGGCGGTCTCCGAGAACTGTAAAAACCGATTCAGTAAACTGAGGTGAAAATCTTCCGCTTCAGCAGCACTGTCCAAGGTATGGCAGTGCTCTCGCACCCCTTGAATACCAAAATCATTACAACGAGAACCCAGAGCGAGCACTAGATAGTCATAGTCCATCTGTCGTGCAGGCAATAGCTCTTTACCATGATGATCAATTAAGGGGCTTAAGGTAATCTGTTTGTTTGCACTGTCTAAACCGCTAAAGGTTCCCAAGTGAAAATAGTAGTGATGCTCTGCAGAATGGGCTCGATAACTTAACGCCTCGCGGCCGGTATCCAAGGCACCGGATGCCACTTCATGTAGCAGTGGTTTCCATAAATGGATACGTTGGGTATCAATCAAATTGATTTCTGCAAGTTTGGGTTTACCGAGTGATTTACCTAAACGCGTTGCCAGCTCTAGGCCTGCGGCACCGCCACCGACAATTAAAATTTTGGGAAGAGTGTTCATAACGCCGCCTTTGAATGATCATTCAATGAAATCGGGGGAATTAGAAAGCACGCCAATGTGCCGATTTGAAATAGAAAGTTAATTGGAAGTTATTGGTTTATTTAAGCATTTTCACAAGTGAGTTTTAAGTTTTTATCTGCCAGGTATGGCAATTTAAAATCATCTTTATTCAAATTATGCTTGGTTTAAAAAGTGCTATGCTAATTAAAAATAAACCTATAAGCCAAGAGGTGTTTATGTTTGCTATCTACAATATCAATGGTCGAGCATTTCGTGACAGCCTTGAAAACCTAAAGAAGGTGCGTAAACCTGACACCGCATTTGAAACCGAGTTACAGCAAAATGTGGCTGCCGATGAAACTATTGTGATTCAAGGGCATGACAATGAGGTGCCTATTTCCAATCAAAAAAGCATCAATGCCTACCGTAAACTTCTGCATGCCAATGAAAAAACCGTCATAGTGCATGCTTATCAACTGATGACTCACCCGGTAAAAACCATCATGTCTAATCTTTCTTTGACGCAAGCTTATGAAGACTTCCAAGCTGAAAACCTGAATCAGTTTCCGGTGTTATCGCCAGAAAGACAATTAATAGGCATGGTCACACGCCAGCAAGTGACCGAAGCTTACTTTGAACGACCGGCACAGACCGTTGCAGATCTAATAAGTGGTGATCTACTCACTGCAGACCCTATTTCTGATATTCGACGGGTAGCCAAAGTCATGGTTGAATACAGGCTCTCAGCCATTCCCATTACTGACGAGGCGGACCACCTAGTGGGGATTATCAGCAAAACCGATATTGTCAAAGCCTTGACGACAGAACCTCCACTCAGCTTATGGGCTTAAGGGTTTGATAACCTATCTTTTATAAGATTGATATTTCTCTATAGATACCTAAGAGAATATCTATTCACAACTTATACAAAACTAGTACTATAAAACCCGATTATTACAAAAGAGGGTCTTTATTATGGGACTAGATAGTTTACTCATCCCTGCAGTGCTGTTTTTTGCGCTCGGGGTCATTGCCAAGTTAATCAATTCAGATTTGAAATTCCCTGAAGGAATGACCAAAGGTATCGGTATCTACCTACTGATGGCGATTGGTCTTAAAGGAGGGATTGCATTAAATGGTGCCGATTTGGGTCTCGCCATCTCCAGTATTGTTTGGGGTGTGATTTTAGGTTTTGGTTTACCTTTAATCGGTTATTTCATTTTACGATTCCGCAATAAAATCA
This sequence comes from Piscirickettsiaceae bacterium, assembly GCA_021767305.1. Next base: position 4,986 of record JAASTL010000090.1, read on the forward strand.
GTAAATTCGATGCCGCTGCGATTGCCGCGCATTACGGTTCAGTAAGTGCTGCCACCTTCTTAACGGCGGTTGCCTTCCTTGAAGTCTCTGGGGTGACTTATGAAAGTTACCCGATCATCATGATGGTCATTATGGAATCTCCTGCGATTATCTTTGGTCTGGTGATTGCCGCCATGGTACGTAAACAAATGGCTGCCGCCGAAAACAAAACCGGCGGTGAACCCCACCAAGTCAAAACCGAATGGGGGCCTTTACTGCAAGAAGCCTTTACCAACGGTAGTGTTGTGGTGTTATTAGGAGCCATGGTGATTGGTGCTATCGCCTCTCCAGAAGCCTTAGATAAAGTTAAACCATTCACACAAGAAATCTTTATGGGTGTTCTCTGTCTATTCCTATTAGACATGGGTATGGAAGCAGCCAAGAAGGCAGATACCCTTAAACAAGCGGGAGTTACTCTAGTTTCTTTCGGAATTATCATGCCGCTAGTGGGTGGAACCATCGGTATGATGGTTGGTATCTCTATTTTAGGTTTCTCTGTAGGTGGCGCTTTCTTGTTAGCGATTCTATCTGCGAGTGCTTCCTATATCGCGGTACC
>JAASTL010000091.1 GCA_021767305.1 Piscirickettsiaceae bacterium
CCAGTAACCAGTATTGGTATAGGAAAAGAACGCCAAAGAACGAGTATTATAGGCAACATCGCCTGTGAATAATAGATTTCGGCTTGGAATGTAAGCTAAAGTTGAGCCCGGGGTATGGCCCGGCCCGAAGTTTAGAAATTCAATGGTTTCTCCGCCGCCAACATCAATCACCAATTTATCTTCAAAGGTGGTGAATTTATCACTGACATTGCGAGCTGAGAAAGTAATGTTTTCACCGACTCGACGCGCCCAGCTGGCTTTAATCATTTCATAACCATTATCGAAATCGTTGTTTGCCTGCTCATTCGAATAAAGGTTTTTAACGCCTTTATCTACCCAGTAACTCGCTCCTAAATAAGCGTGTCCTTGTGAGTTTTCAACCGCCACCCATTTCACAGGTTTATTGGTGTGTTGCTGAATGATTTTATGAAAACTCGCAGCAACCGCAGGGTTAGGACCGGCATTGAATACAAAGACACCATCTTCAAATTCAATCCATGAAAGGTTGTTATTGAGACCATAGTTTTCAGGCGTATGCCAAATTAAGCTTCCAACGACTGTGTAGACTCCATCCATGACTTTGGTTGGTTGCGGTAGGTTTAAGGTTTTGCCGATATAGCCAGCTTGCTTTTGGGTTTTTTGAACATCTTTAATATATTGGTTAACCGAACCACCTAATGTTGAATTTTCTTTTGCATAGGCAGCAAAACCGGCCAAATAAGGATCCATTTCTGAAGCGTGAGCACTGCTAATGCCTTGTAAAGCAAGACTTCCGGTTAACAGGGTGCTCGCGATCAATCGCTTATTCATATTGTTCTCCTCGAGTTGTTTTTTGTTTTCTAAGTTGCTTGCTAATTTCTTGCTAACAACTGTTAGTTAGGATTGTAACAACCTCCATCAAAATGAAACCCTAAAGTTTTTTATGCGAAATAAAATTTATTACCTCGTGTTTATGCCCTTTGGGTGCAAAGCTCTCTATTAGTAGGTGAGAAGCCAAGAAGACGGTAATTTGTGGGTTCCTTCAGCGGGGTCGCGTTAAAACCGTTAAAATACCCGTTTAAAAATGACCGCCATGAGAATTTTCACTATGACTGACGCCAAAGAGCCTACCGAAAATATCGAAACTTCGACTAAGTTGACAAAAAAAGAACGTACTAAGGATTGGATTAAACCACCGAAAGCCATTATGAAGCCGGTGGGGCGTGCAATGGCACAATTTAAAATGTTGCGAGATGGTGATCGTGTGATGCTTGGGCTATCAGGTGGTAAAGATTCTTTAGCGCTTTTGGTGATTTTAAAACACCTGCAACGTCATGCTCCGGTAAAGTTTGAGTTAGCTGCCTGTACAATCAATCCAGAAATTCCGGGTTTTGATCCTTCGCCTTTAAAAGAATGGGTTGAGCAAAAAATTGGTGTGCCCTATTTTTATGAATCCGAGGATTTAGTGGCTTTGGCAGATAAACACATGAAAGGCGATTCGTTTTGTAGCTTCTGTTCGCGCCAAAAGCGCGGCAAGCTTTACACCACTTGTCGTCGAGAAGGTTATAACGTTTTGGCTTTGGCGCAGCATTTAGATGATTTGGCGGAAAGCTTTATTATGTCGGCGTTTAATGCAGGTCAGTTGCGAACCATGAAAGCGCATTATTTAAATGACGATGGTGATATTCGCATTATTCGCCCCTTGGTTCGCGTGCGTGAAAACCAAACGCGTGATTTTGCGGCCACAGCTGATTTGCCGGTGATTCCGGATAATTGTCCCGCTTGTTATGCGAAACCGCAGCAACGCCAAGAAATGAAGCAGTTATTGCTAGCGCAAGAGCAAAAAAATAAACATCTATATGCCAATTTATGGCGAGCCATGCAGCCGTTAATCGCCGATGACAACCATGAAGGGCAAGCGAATTTAGAGATATCAACTGGGTCTGAAAATGGCTAAGAAGTCGGTTAAAAAGTCGATTTGGATGAAAAATTTTGCGGCGAAAGTCGGCATTGGCATACTTAAAATGTTGTCTTGGTTGCCTTTGTCGGTGGCGCAATTTTTTGGAAAGTTGACCGGCCGGTTAATGTTTGTGACAGACAATAAACAGCGTTTTATTGCCAATGCGAACATTTCTGTGGTCTATCCGGAGCTTGATGAAGTTCAACATCAAGCAATGGTAAAAGAGGTTTTAAAGCACAATGCTCAGTCGATATTTGAATTGGGAGCTATGTGGTTTTGGTCTGAGCAGCGCATTGAGAAAATTATTCATAAAATTCACGGTGCAGAACATTTGCAGGCGGCTTTTGACCAAGGGCAAGGGGTAATTGTTTTGGCACCGCATATTGGGAATTGGGAGTTAATGGGCTGCTATTTGTCGATGCACTATCCTTCCACCTTTATGTATCAGCCTCCTAAGTTAGCCCCCATTGAACAGCCTATGCGTCAGTCGAGAATGCGTTTTGGTGCGGATTTAGCTCCAACAGATTTGCGAGGCGTTAAACAAGTGATGAAAGCCTTAAAGTCGAATCAGTTAACTGCCATTTTGCCGGATCAAGATGCGGGAGCAAATGGTGTTCATGCAAATTTCATGGGGTATCCTGCCCGCACTATGACTTTAATTAGTCGCTTATTGCAGAAAACAAAAGCGGCTTGTGTTTATGCTGTTGCCTTACGTGATTCTCAAGGTGGTTTTGAACTGCATTTTATGCCGGCTGATCGTGATGGATTAGCGAACTCAGGTCAAGTTGAAGCGGCTACGGCTTTGAATCAAGGAGTGGAGCAATGTATTGCTCTGGCGCCTGAGCAATATCTTTGGACCTATAAGCGCTTTAAAGGCCAGCCAGAAGGCGCGCCTGATATTTATCGAAGAGCAAAATAACTTCACTGTATCTTTATGGCTTTTATGCTTTTCGGCCAATAAACCAACTGTAGCGATGTTTGGGTGCATTTTGATCGTTAGAGTCATTTAACCAACCTTCACCATTGACCAAGCATTGCAAGTTCTTGAAAGATTGTGTCAGTTTGCCACTTTTGAGATAAAAATCAGGGTTTTTTGGTGCATTTGGTTGCACGGGAGCTAAAAAACTTTGGTAAAACAGCAGGCCATTAGGTTTGAGTGCCTGTTCGATTTGTTTGAAGAGTTTTCGGTCAAGATAACGGCTGACGACAATCACATCATATTGCTGATAAGGCAAAAGCATCTGTTCAAGGTCAGTCAATAAAGGCTGGATTGGCAAACGGTTCAAACTCGCCCAGTTGTTCAAAATGGTGAGCGCGCTATCTGAAATATCCCAAGCATCTACCTTTAAACCGCATTGTGCCAAAAATCGCGCATTGCCCCCAAGCCCACAGGCTAGATCGAGAGCTTTGCCAGAGAAAGGTAATAAATGCGTGTGCTCTTTGAGTACAAAACAAGGACTGGTTGGCGTGTTTAAGTCGCAGTCGGCGTACTTTAAATCCCATTTTTGCGCGCTTGAACCGGCCGGTAAAGTTTTTTCAGTTGTCATTATCTGCTTATAAACCTTTAATTAAGAGCGCCAGAAAGCCGCTGTAAATAAAACCAAAAGCGTAAAAATCTCTAAACGCCCTAACAGCATGGCAAAGGTCAGAATCCATTTTACCGGATCGCTCATAGTTGAGAAGTTAGCGGCCACTTCACCGAGCCCAGGACCCAAGTTATTCATCATGGCGGCAACGGCTGAGAAGGCAGTGACTTGATCGACACCAAGTGCCATAACCGCCAGCATAATGACTGCAAAACTGAAAACATAAACCGCTAGAAACCCCCAAACAGCCGTCATGACTTTTTCAGGAATTGTCTTATTGGCAAGTTTTACTGGCAAAATCGCATTAGGGTGAAGCAAGCTTTTAAGTTCACGTAGCCCTTGCTTAAAGAGTAAGACAAAACGAATGACCTTCATTCCGCCTGCGGTGGAGCCGGCACTCCCTCCAATAAAACTCATAAAGATTAGCAATACGGGTAAGAAACTAGGCCAGGCTGCAAAGTCTGCATTGGCAAATCCGGTGGTGGTCGCAATCGAAACCGTTTGGAAAACACCATAACGGAAGGCTTCTTCCCATGTTGAGTAAACGTTTTGTAGGTAGAGATAACCCACGACAACCGCAGTTGCCAAAATTAATAAGGCCGCATACACTTTAAATTCTGGATCACGGAAATAGTGTCTTCCACTCAAGTTTCGAAAGGCACTGAAATGTAAAGCGAAGTTGATTCCAGCAAGGAACATAAAGAATACGGCTATGGCTTCAATGGCAATGCTATCAAAGTAACCAATGCTTGCATCATGGGTTGAGAAGCCGCCAATTGCGACAGTGGAAAAGCTATGAGCGAAGGCATCAAACCAGTTCATTCCGGCTACCCAGTAAGCCACTGCACAGGTGATGGTCAGGCCTAAATAGATGTACCAAAGCGCTTTGGCGGTTTCGGAAATGCGTGGGGCGATTTTTGAATCTTTGACTGGTCCAGGTGTTTCCGCACGGTATAACTGCATCCCACCGATGCCTAGAATCGGCAGGACGGCGACCGCTAAAACGATAATCCCTAAGCCACCCATCCATTGAAGTTGTTGGCGATACCAGAGTATCGCGTGGGGCATGGAATCTAAGCCACTCAGCACTGTGGCTCCAGTCGTGGTTAAGCCAGAGAAGCTTTCAAATATTGCATCAGTCAGACTTAAAGGCACTTCGGTTTCAATATAAAACGGCAGGGCTCCGGCAAAGCCCAGTACCGTCCAGAAGAGCACCACCACAAGAAAGCCGTCGCGGACTTTAAGCTCTTGTTTATAGTGCCTGACAGGCCACCACATAAGCAGGCCTAGGAATAGAATTCCAAGCATAACGCCAAAAAAAGCGGTTAGGCCGCCATCTTGATAAATGAGTGCCACAAGAACCGGTGGCACGAGACTTAAACTAAAAATCATTAGCAATAGGCCAATGACTTTGGAAATGATTTTTGAATGCATTTACTGTCTTCGCTTTATCTAACCATTCTTTTGGGTAGGCCGATTAACTCAGCCAAGAATTGTCTTTAGGGTTAACCAGTTCATTGAGGGCATCGTTACTGCTGGAGTCAGTGATAAAAATAATCATGTGATCTTCGGCCATAATTTCGACGTCTCGATGCGCGATAATGACTTTATCTTCACGGATAATTGCGCCAACTGTTATATTGTCAGGCCACGGGATTTCAGCAATGGTTTTGCCAATAATTTTTGAAGTGTTTTCACTACCATGTGCGACCACTTCAACCGCTTCTGCCGCACCACGACGAAGTGTGACCGCTTTAATTGTGTCACCTTGTCGGGTGTAATGAAGGAGGTTGTTAGTGGTAATCGAGTCAGCCGAAATCGCAATATCAATACCGTTGAGTTGAATCATTTCTACATAGGATTGGTTATTAACCAGTGCAATGACACGGCGTACGCCAAGTTTTTTCGCTAGCATCCCTGAAATAATATTGGCTTCATCAGAGTTGGTTACGGCAATAAACAGATCAATTTCATCAATATTTTCTTCAATGAGTAAGTCTTTGTCGGCAATATCACCATGAATAATAATGGCTTGGTCGAGTTTCTCG
>JAASTL010000092.1 GCA_021767305.1 Piscirickettsiaceae bacterium
GGTGAAAATTGGAGCGGCAGACCATGTCTTAGCTTTAGAGAAAATCCCAGAGAAGATTATGAATCTACTCTAATCTTAAAAAGATTTATACCTTCTGAAAACGCCAATATCCTCTGGAGTTGGCGTTTTTTTATTGCTCAAGGATTGCCGATTACGGCAATGTAAAAAGCTTGGCATAGTAACTGCTAAAATCCTCAATAATTAAAAGAATATCTATTATTAGATTTAGTTAGATTAAGGAAATTTGTCATGCTTGATGTCCTCAAGACATATTGGCCCGCTTGGTTACTTACCTTGTTAGGCGTGGTTCTAGTTCTAGTCGAAGTGCCATATATTGGGGCTGTAATGTTAGTTTTGGTCTCGCTGACTTGGACTGCATTACTGGCTAAATTCGCTGTTAAAGATGAGGTCCAGCCGATTATGCCAATGGTTGAAGTCGAAGCCCCGCGACCTGCTGCTAAAGCGAGCTTAGAGCAGTATGAACAAGCTATTCTGCAAATCAAAACCGCCGATGAATCGCTGCAAGCCATTATGGACGACATGGATCAAGTCGTGAATAAAGAAGTGGAGTTGGTGGGTGAAGAGCTGACACAAGTTAAATCACTGGTTTCTGAAGCGATTGATACCCTAAATAATAGTTTTTCTGGCCTCCATCAACAAACTCAAGCTGAGTATGCCTTGGTTGCCTCACTTATCGATAACCTCGGTGGTGGTGACGGCAATTCGGATGAAATGAGTATTCAGAAATTCTCTGATGAAATTAAAGAGGTATTACAGTACCTGATTGATTTGATTATTCATGGTAGTGAACGCAGTACTAAAACCGTATCTAAAATTGACGATATGGTTGGACAAATTGAATCAATCTTCCACTTGTTAGAAGACGTTAAAGGCATTGCCGATCAAACCAACTTACTTGCTTTAAACGCTGCAATTGAAGCGGCGCGTGCGGGTGAGGCAGGGCGCGGCTTTGCAGTGGTTGCTGATGAAGTGCGCAAACTTTCATTGAATTCAAATGTTTTGAACGAACAGATTCGTAAGCAGGCAGAACAGGCACGAGTAACGGTTGATCAAGTGCGTAAAATCGTTAGTGAAACCGCCAATAAAGATATGGAACATGCACGTTCATCACAAACTAAAGTGGGCACCATGTTGTCTGACTTGGAAGAGATGAATGATGGGATTTCTAATAAACTAGGCGATGTTTCTGGCATGATTTCTGAAATTGAAGTGAGTGTTTCCAACGCGGTAAGATCATTACAGTTTGAGGATATTGTGCGTCAGTTGGTTGATCAGGTTATTAATCACCTCAACAACTTGAATGACTTTACAGCGGATATTGACCAGTTTTTGGCAGATAACCAGCACAACCCGGCAAGCAATGAAGCGGAATACAAAGACCGTGTTGAGGGCCTGCGTGCCCGCATCATGGCAAAACGCCAGGAGATGGAAGCGGGTCGAATGCAAAGAGTGAACGCTGAGTCGATGGATGAAGGTGAGATTGAACTTTTCTAACTGACGTTTAGGTTGAGCTCAATTTAGCAACTTCTATAAAACACAAAACCTCGCATAGCGAGGTTTTTTTGTGGCTTAAATTCAGCTTTCGTTAGGGAGCCATATTGCCCATATGGTCATTCCAAAAACTGCCAAAGACAATACTAAAGAAAATACCGGTGGCAAAGACTAGATACCAGTATTTGCGTTTTTTCTGATCATATTCTGTTTCATCATCTGGGCGATCTTTAAAAAATACCAGCATAAAACCGACAGCAGAAATAAAACCGGCAATATTGGCAAGGTAGTGATTGCCACTCAACATAGATGAAATTCCTAACAATAGAATAACGGCATAGGTAATTAAAATTGGACGCATACTGAGTTTCCTAAAATCAACATTTGCGCTATTGTAAGAAATTTTACAGGCTAGGGGCATTTTTCTCGTGACGGAACTCTACAAAATCACCTTTTATGTACCAGAATCTCACCTTGAGTCGGTTAAGCAGGCCATGTTTACCGCAGGTGGCGGAAAGATTGGCAACTATGATTGTTGCGCATGGCAAGTAAAAGGCCAGGGGCAATTTAGACCCCTTGCAGGCAATCATGCTTTTATTGGCAAAACTAATCAACTAGAGACTATAGAGGAGTATCGGGTCGAGATGGTGGCGGTAAAAGCGTTTGTGAAAAAGGTCATCTCGGCATTGAAAAATTCTCATCCATATGAGGAACCGGCCTATGACGTGGTTAAATTAGTTGATGTGGATGAAATTTAAGCAATCGTTTACAATAGGGATGCAAGTTATTGAAAAGTAAATAAATTACATTTTAACTTAAAGTGTATTTTTTTCAATCACTTGATATTTCCTGTCAGCACTCTGATTCGCTTCAATTTATCGTAAGACTTTTTATATTAGAAAATGTTGATATAAGTAAACGCTTAGATTAATATTGCACTCGTTGTTTCATTACAACACTCCTCTAAAGAGCTAAGATTGTTCCCAAATTATATGGAACCCCCCAGTATGGCTTGTCCTACTGGGGTTTTTTTATGTCCAAAGAAAAGTTAAGTTATATCCAAAGCTTTGAAAGAAATTATTGACAAGTTGAATAGAGCATAAAATAAAAAAGCCTTCAAAGTTGAAGGCTTTTGTATTGATTGCGTTTGCTAATCAGAGTCGACTATTTAAGTTTATTCAGCTTTATCGAACTGAATCAGCTCAATGGTGAAAATCAGTGTTTTATTTGGACCAATACGGTCACCCGCACCTTTTTCACCGTAAGCTAGATTTTCAGGAATCGTGACTTCCCATTTATCACCCGGCTTCATGATTTTCAGCACTTCGCCCCAACCTTTGATGACATTGGTCATATTGAATTTAAGCGGAGTACCACGGTCATAAGAGCTGTCAAAGACCTTACCATCAATAAACTTACCTTCGTAGTGAGCAAAAATCACGTCATCTTCTGTGGGTGAATCACCTTTACCACTTTTAATAACTTGATACTGAATGCCGTTATTTAGCGTTTTAACCCCAGCTTTTTTGGCATTTTCTGCCATGTAAGCCTTACCTTCTGCAATATTCGCTTGTGCCTGTTTTTCACGTTGGACTTTCTGGGTTTCAATCATCTGCTTTTTGACTTCGGTAATGGCCTGCATCATTTCTTCATCAGAAAGTTTAGACGGGCGGCCTTTAAGAGCATCTTCAAGTCCCATCGTAAAGGCATTGATATCAATTTTAAGACCTTGTTCTTTGAAGTTCTTCGCCAGATCAGAAGCTAAGGTGTAACTCGCTTTTTGTTCAATCGTCTTCAGGGCTTTATCAGCAGCGAAGGCGGTTGAACTTAGAGCTAAACTCATGGCGATAATTAGCGCTTTTTTCATCGGGTATAAGCCTCTTTAAAATGCGGTTTAGTTAAAAAAGAGTATCTAATAAAAAACACTACTTGAGTGATCAAATTTCAATCACTCCAGTAGTGCTTATTAGGTTTATAGATTGTCTAGGTATTTTTCTGCGTCTAACGCTGCCATGCAGCCGGCACCAGCAGAGGTAATGGCTTGTTTGTATTGTTGGTCCATTACATCTCCAGCTGCAAATACGCCTGGAATAGAAGTCTGGGTAGCATTACCCTGTAAACCGCTTTGGACTTTAAGGTAACCACTATCCATATCTAGCTGACCTTCAAACAGACCGGTGTTTGGAGTATGACCGATGGCAATGAAAACACCCGCGCAATCAATCTCTTTAGTTTCATCGGTGGCTGTGTTTTTCAATCGAATTCCCGTTACCCCCATGTTGTCACCTAAGACCTCATCTAACGTCATATTGAATTCAATGTTGATATTGCCGTTTTCCGCTTTTTCATGCAGGTGCTTAGCCAAGATTTTCTCAGAAGTGAAGTGATCACGACGATGCACAATAGTGACTTCTGCAGCAATATTTGAAAGATATAAAGCCTCTTCAACTGCCGTGTTACCACCACCAATGACCGCTACTTTTTGGTTGCGATAGAAGAAGCCGTCACAAGTTGCACAAGCTGAAACCCCTTTACCTTTAAACGCTTCTTCAGAATCAAGTCCTAGATAACGCGCAGAAGCGCCTGTGGCGATAATCAGTGCATCACAAGTGTATTCTCCTGAATCACCGATTAATTTAAATGGCTTCTCAGTTAACTCTGCGGTATGAATATGGTCAAAGATGATTTCAGTGCCAAAACGTTCGGCGTGCTTTTGCATACGTACCATTAAATCTGGCCCCGTCAAACCCTCTGGGTCACCTGGCCAGTTATCCACTTCGGTCGTGGTTGTTAATTGTCCACCTTGTTGCATACCTGTAATCATGACAGGCTCAAGGTTTGCTCGAGCGGCATAGACAGCGGCGGTATAACCAGCTGGACCTGAACCTAGGATAAGAAGTTTACAATGCTTTGTGGCCATAACAATTCCTTCATTTTTTGTTTTAAGAGAGCTTTGTTACCCGTAGGGCATAAAAACCCTTGGTGTTTAAACACGAGTAAAGCTCTCCTTGTATTCAATCAAATTATATATACAGATAAATTCTATATTTGTGTAAAACCTGATTAAGAAGAGTTTAGATTTGTTGGCTTTAAAACGCCCATTTAGCAATAGATTTAGCTTAATGTTTGCTTAAAGTTATTCTCAAATTCTAATGTATTTTGTGTGCTAAAATTTTAGCAGTTTTTAAATGTCATATAAGGTTAAATCAAGGCATTGACAGATTCAATCAATGATTTGCAATGATTTATAACCTGCTTAGAAATTTTCATCATTAAAAAAAGAATTTCATGTCCATAAAATCCTCAGACCTAGAAAATAAATCTTCATCAGGTGCGTCGGCATCTTTGTCCACCTCGCAACGATTCGGTTGGATTTTGAAAGACGGCGTGGTGCTTAGCTGTATTGGCTTGGCATTTTTCCTTTTCATCGTGCTTTTCAGTTACTCGCCAGCAGATCCAGGTTTCGATTCTTCCGGTGCCAAAGCCGACTTTGATAATTATGGCGGTAAAACCGGTGCTTGGATTTCATCAATGCTGCTCTATGTGTTTGGGGTCTTTGGATTTTTAATTCCGTTTGGTATCTTGTTGGCAGGGTGGGTAACGCTCAAACTGAGAACCGGTAATGAACTTGATTACCTGCGCTTTATTTTGAGTCTGTTTGGCTTGTTACTCATGATTTCCTCTGGAGCGGGCTTGGCCAATTTGTTTATGCATCCGGAGAGTTTAATCAGTTTGCCTTATTCTGCAGGTGGCGTATTGGGTTATGAACTCAGTTCAGCATTAGTTTCCTCTGTGGATTTACTTGGTGCCACTCTGGTTTTATTGGTGATGTTTGCGGTAGCTGTGAGCATGTTGAGTAGCTGTTCTTGGCTTACTATTATTGAAGTCACCGGTAAGCTAGCGCTGCAAGGCTATGAAAAAGTGGCCTCAGTGTTTGGTCATAAAGTTGCAGATTCGGATAAGGTTAAAAATACCGTAGAAAAACTGCATGAGACCGTTAAGAAAGTTTCTGATGTGAAAATTTCGGATGCTGCTCAAGCAGTGCAAGCCAGAAAACA
>JAASTL010000093.1 GCA_021767305.1 Piscirickettsiaceae bacterium
ATCTCCCAGGTTTTGGAGAAAAAGGACTTAACGGTTTTTAACTCAATACCATCTGCATCCATAGAACCTAAGTCAATCAATCCGTAACCAAAAGCCTTATAAATATCTTCAGCCATCTTCTTGGCGGCAGGCACATCCAAGCCTTTACATAAGTTATTCAACTGATTCTTTACCGCATCAGCGGCTGACCCAATCAAAAAGCGCGGGCTGTCGATGTAATCTGCATCTAAGATTGATCGCTGCAGATAATTCATATAATGGTGACAATGAAAAATCATCGCTTCACCACCTACATCTAAAGCACCATGCTGAGTATCAAAAGGGTAATTATTTATATCAAACATCACACCCTCCTAATCAAGCGCGGTAGGCTTGGCCAACCATCTCTTCAGCCACCATTTTGATTTTTTCAAAAAGCGCCTGCGGCACATCAAAATTTGTCATTTCATGAATCGTCTCAGACGTCACCTTTATATTTTCGTGCATCAAGTCGGGTAAAACACGTACCAAAATCCGATCGACAATTTTTGACTCGCCATTTTGGTGGGCCCATTCAAAGATAGGTTTTGCATCCATCGACTATTTCCTTATTAATTCAGTAATAGAGAGCTTTGCACGATTTAGGCGCGAGCTAAAAATGAGAGAAAATTTGACTGAATAAGGCGAAAAATGCAGCTAATAGCTAGCTATTAGCCAGTTTTTCAACGCAATTCAGGTGAATTTTAGCCATTTTTTAGCCGTGAATTCACTCGTGCAAAGCTCTCTAATATAGTTTGTTTTGAAAAATTTACTTTCTCAAACTACCAAAGCGTGTGCGGCAAGCATAGGCAACTTGATAGCAAATTTGCCGCCAACTTTAAGTTTAAAAAGGTTGCCACAATACCCTATAATACAGCCCACTATCTTTTGCGCCCGTAGCTCAGCTGGATAGAGCACAGCCCTCCGGAGGCTGGTGTCGGGAGTTCGAATCTTCTCGGGCGCGCCATTTACATTACCATTCCTCAAATCTAATTTGTTGGCATAAGTTTTCACTTATATAAAAGTCTCTAATTCCCTAGAAAAAATACCTGGGCTGACTTTTACAGCGCTTGTGTTAGCATAATTCCTAACTCGGCTGCGAATACCTTTGACGCTATATACTTTGTAATAAAGCGCGCCAAAACTCTGACTGTTCCACACTGAGTTGATCAAAGAAATTTTTTAACCTAAGGACGGCAAAATGAAAACAAATGTCTCGTTTGCTGCAATTGCAGTTTTTCTTTTATCAACCTTCGTGACTAACGTATCCGCTAACCAGTTCATGAGTGATCGACAACAGTTGATTCAAGAACAGATGGAATTGCTTTCAGATGCTCAAAACATGATGCAACTTGAAATACAGTCCCACTTTAAAAGAGCGCAAACTATTCAGTCTTATCAGATGTGTATTCAGGCAGCATCTAAAAAAGATGATTTTAGACTGTGCAAAATGAAACTCAAAAAAGACCAGAAAATGCTTGATGAAGAAGTCGCATCTTTGCGTGGCATGATGCGATAAGACGGTAACAAGCCGCTGAAAAAAAATACCTAATTGATCTGTCGATTGGCCCTAGCTTATAAACTAGGGCTTTTTTTTGCGCTCTGGAAATTGCTCACTTTTTAAAATAAATTCCTCTACAATAATTTCAGCTGAACACAAACCCACTGCAATTTTTTGGAGATTGGCTTTGATTTATCAAGGAAACCCGCATTACAAACATGGTGATGAGAGTGCCACGGGCATATTACTGACTAACCTCGGTACCCCTGATGCACCCACCAAACAAGCATTAAAACCATATTTAAAAGAGTTTTTAGAAGACCCACGTGTGGTGGAACCACCACCAGCGCGCTGGCTTTGGAAACTCATTCTTAACGGTATTATTCTTAATACCCGCCCTGCCAAATCAGCAGAAGCCTATGAAACCATTTGGGGTGAATTTGGTGAGGGCTCACCTCTGCTTGATATAGGTAACAAACAACTGGAAGCGGTTGCCAAAAGAGTGCGTCCGCATTTTTCTGGTCGTGTTGAATTTGCCTTAGCCATGCGCTATGGCAATCCATCAATTGCAAAAGGCCTGAAAGAGCTTGAAGCTAAAGGCTGTCAGCGCATTTTAGTGGTACCACTCTATCCGCAATATGCGGCCGCCACTACAGCGTCGACTTTTGATGCCGTTACCGCAGAACTGCAAACTTGGCGTTGGGTACCTGAAGTTCGTTTTGTAAATAAATACCATCGTCATCCGGGTTACATTAAGGCTTTGGCAAACAGTATTCGTGAACATCAAAAAGAGCATGGCAAACCGCAACTTTTAGTTATGTCTTATCACGGTGTTCCACAACGTTATTTAGATAATGGCGACCCTTATCACTGTGAATGTCATGTTACCTCGCGACTGGTCGCACAAGAGCTTGGATTGGCAGATGATGAATACAAAGTGACTTTCCAATCTTTATTCGGAAAAGAGGAATGGATTAAGCCTTACACCGATGCCACCATGAAGTCGTTACCGGATCAGGGCATTAAAGATATTCAGGTGATTTGCCCTGGTTTCTCTGCAGACTGTTTAGAAACCATTGAAGAAATTGGCGAAGAAAACCGCGAATACTTTGAAGAAGCTGGTGGTGAAAAATTCAGTTACATTCACTGCTTAAATGATCGCGATGATCATGCCGACGCTTTAGCTGACTTGGTGTTAAAACACACTCAAGGCTGGTATGAGCGCGATGAGTTTATGCAGGATGCGGATGAAAAAGAACGTGCGACAGTTAAAGCTAACGCGAAAAAACTAGGTTGTCCGTTTTAGGTTTAAAGGTGACTCAATCACGGTTTAAACTTTGACCAAAAAACCTCAGACTGCTAACAAACCTCCTTTTGGAGGTTTTTTTATATCTTGTTAATATCACTATTTAGTCGACTATTTAATATGGCGCCCACCATTCACCGGTAAAGACAAACCGGTGGAATATGCACTTTGCATTAAATATTGCACAGCCTGCCAAACCACCTCTTCACCTGGCTCTATTGGCAACAAACCTTCTGCTAATCGCGAATTTTTATATTCTTCGCTATCGCCTTTATTAAAAATAATCAGTGAGGGCGCAATATCGTTCACTTTAATGTCTGGGGCATACTTTTGCGCCAAGCTTTTAACCAGACTTTGCAAAGCCGATTTACTCGCTAAATAAGCCGCTTTGTTGGCATCCCCTTTGGCCACCCTGAAATCTGAAAGAGTAATAATATCTTTTAAGTCTGACGAACTTGCATTGAGCAAGGGTTGCAAAGCCTGACTCAAATAAAGTGGTGCATCTACATGCAAAGTAAATAGGTCACGATAATTTTGTGAACCTAGCGGTGCAGTCTGATCATTCATCCACAGAGATGCATTATGAATTACCGCTCTTAAAGAGCCCACTTTGTTATTGATCTCTTCAACAAGTTTATCTAGTTCGCCAGCTTGTGTGAAATCACTCTGTATGGCTATCGCACCCCGTTCAACTAGCTCATCCACTTGAGATCTAGGAGTACGATAACTGAACATTACTGGATAGGTGTCTTGTTGCAAAAATGCTTTAACTAGATAGGCGCCAATGCGCTGCCCTCCACCAGAGATAAAAATCGCATTTTCCAACTTATTACCTATGTTTTTCGCCTGCATTAATGAAATTACCGCTTGTTTAATTAATCTTAAATCTTAACCTATTACACAATTATGCACGAGAAAAGCACATTAAGTGCTGATTAACTGCTGATTAACTGCTGATTAAAAGCATATAAAATTCAAAACTGAAAATTGAAAAATGAATTCGGAAATCAGAAGTGGTAAATATAAGTGGCAAGCTTTAGTCACACAGAGGAATTCAAAAGAAGAGTAAGTTTAGTTGTAAAGAATTTGAAATTTAAGCACAGAGAAAAAACTAAAGAGCCTATTGATTGTTAAGCTCTGAGTATTAAGTACGCATATTAGGTACGCGTTTTATGACGTTCTTTTAGTAGACCCCAAAAACAGCATAAGCGCTATTGCGGGAATAATGACAATAAAGATAATTGGGAATATCACCACAAAAACCAGTTGCACAGCGGTAAGTTCGGTCATAGTAACCACCCAAACCATAATCATCGCAGTGGCAACTATAGCGATAATTGAAATGATCCAACTCACACCAGTCATATTAAATAAAGCCGCCATCAATTTATTCATAATTTATATTCCAACTTTAATCTAGAATAATTGTGAAATCTAATAAGTAGTAATGATACAGTATTTATACTTACCAATAAAGAAATTTACTTATTAATTATCATTTTGATATATATAGAATTTTCCTGTGCAGCCATTGATTTTTTTATATAATTACCAGCTTGGCATTACGTTTTGCAGAATGGTTAAAAAAGAGTTTAAGGTTGATGAAAAATCGTACATTTGATGTTGTTATTGTGGGTGGTGGTATAACCGGTAGTGCGCTGACGTATATGCTCGCCAAGTACACAAATGTCGAATCTATCGCCATGCTAGAAAAATATGGCTCTTTGGCTCCGCTGAACTCTCATGCCCGCTCAAACAGCCAAACTCTACACTGTGGTGACATTGAAACGAACTACACTTTGGAAAAGGCCAAATTAGTTAAACAGCAAGCCAATATGCTGGTGCACTATGCTGACCAAGTAGATCACAACGACTTTCTCTATAAATTCCCAAAAATGATTTTAGCGGTGGGGGAAGATGAGTGTGAACGCTTAGAAAAACGTCATGAAGAATTTGCCGAAGCTTTCCCTTACATGGAACTTTGGGACGCTGAGCGTATTGCTGAAGTTGAACCAGCCGTTGCTCTGATTGATGGCAAACCGCGTCCAGAAAAAATCCTTGCCTCCGGTTGTACCGATGAATATTCCGCGGTGAACTACGGCAACTTAGCGCGCTCTTTTGTAAATAGTGCCCGCAAAACTAATAAAGAGATCAATATCTCAGTTAGCTGTGAAGTCAGTAAAATCCAGAAATACGACGATCATTATGAGCTGTTCACCCCGCAAGGCACGTTTATGGCAAAGTTTGTCGTGGTTTCAGCGGGTGCTCACAGTCTGCTGCTTGCTAACCAGCTTGGACACGGTTTGGATATGTCTCTACTGCCCATGGCAGGAAGCTTCTATTACGTGCCGAAAATGTTGAACGGTAAAGTTTACACCATGCAAAACGACAAGCTGCCATTTGCTGCATTGCATGGTGATCCAGACCTTATCGAGATGAACAAAACTCGTCTTGGGCCAACAGCCCTGGTTTTACCTAAACTTGAACGTTACACCGGTGGTACTTATTGGGATTTCTGGAAGAGCCTCAAACTAGATGGTAAGGTCATCCGTGTTTTCTGGGATCTAATGAAAGACAGTACCATCCGTAATTACATCTTTAGAAACTTTGCTTTTGAAATTCCAAAACTGCGTCAAAAACTGTTTGCTAAAGACGCGCAGAAAATTATTCCAAGCATCAAACCTGAAGACTTGGAGTACGCTTCTGGTATTGGAGGCCTACGCCCTC
>JAASTL010000094.1 GCA_021767305.1 Piscirickettsiaceae bacterium
ACCGCTAACTTTAGAGATATTTCTGCAGATGGCTTTTACTGCGGTCAAAAACAGCTCCCGTGCTACTCTAAGCAAGCCGTTGTTGACTTTCTCTTAGTATCAAGAGCTAAAGGCTTTTACAGTTACCCTTATGTTAATAAAATAAATAACATGCTATTGGGTAAAAACCTTTTGGTTGCTGTCAATATTGGATTATTCTTATTTGGTCTTTATTACGTAGTGATTTCTGGGGTTGATTCTTGGGTTAGCTGGGAAAAGCAAAAGCTTCTAGAACAGAAAATTACGCAGCATCAAAATGAAAAAGTTCGTTTGCAGAAAATGGTTCAACTGCAAGACGATGCGCAAAAAATTAAAGCATCGGTTGAGTTCTCCGAGGCCATTTTGGAGCTTAAAGTAAATCGTTTAATTAGTTTTGATGTGAATGCTTTGAGTGAGGTCTTTAAAAACAACCAAAACATTCAGTTGGCCAAGATGTCTTGGAAGACCGTAAACCGTTTTGATAGTGGCTTGAACCAAATCGATATCGAAGGCTTGGTATTTCCATTTAATGAAACCTACCGTAACCCGGTTATGTGGGTTGATAAATTTGTTTCGGATTTGGGGCAAATACAAGGTATTCAAAATGTGAGCTTACAAAAAGAGCCTCTAAACAGAAGACTGAACCAAGCTTTGACTATCAATACCGATGGCGGCCGTGTAAAAGCCTTACCTTTCACTGTTACGTTGAGATTACAAGATGACCAGCCTAAGTAGTTTAATTAGAGACCCATTAATCCAACGTTTATATTTAAAGCTGTTGGTAATATTAGTCGTATTGGTGCTCCTTGTTGTGGGAGCCTGGTATGGTTATGGCGAAATCCAAAAAGATTTAAAAGCGCAAGAAAGACCTAAAATTCAAAAACTCAACTCCCTGCGTAGCCAAGTCCAGTTTTTACAACAGCAAGTTAAACTTTATTATGAATACGGTGACAAATACCAAGAGTTAGTCAAGAAAGGTTTGGTTAAACAGCAAGACCGTGTTTATTGGACAGATTCTTTAATTAAAATTAAATCTGAATATATTATTCCGGATATGACATTTTCTTTCTCACCAGAAAAGCCACTATCTTCTGCACAATTTCAGAAAATTAAGATACCTTCCAGTATGTTTTATTTCAGCAATATGTCATTAAAGATGTCATTGCAACATGAAGAAGATTTAGTTCGTGTATTTGAAAGTATTAGTCAGCAAATTTCACCATTGTATTTGGTTGAAGGTTGTTCTTCTTCTTTGAAGTCTAAACCAAACTCAAATAATGTAGATGTAAATGCTAACTTTGACCTTACTTCTGGAAATGTTCAGGTTGATTGTTCTTTGATTATTTTCCACACTCACAATGAAAAACCTAAAGATAGTAGGAAGTAGTGATGATGTTGATTCGATATAAAAAGCTACTCGTCACTTCGTTATTAGCCTTAATGCCGCTAACAATAAGTGCAAACCAAAATACCAACAGTGCCAACCAAAATATTGATAAGTTTTCTGTACAGAATAACCAGGTGGCTCCAGACTTTAAAACGCTATTTATGTCTCAAGAGCAGCGAGCTCTTATAGACAAGCAAAGAGAAGCCTATCTGAATCCACCGGCTCCCAAAAAAGAAGAAAAAATCGTTAAAGTTCAACCTAAAGATGACGGTAAGCCAAAGAAAAAACGCATCTATATCCCACCTAAAGTGGCAATTTCTGCAGTCATTATTAAGCCAGATGGTTCAACATTGATTCGTGTAAATGATAAATACAACAAGTCACCATCAAAACATATTCAACTTGATGATCGCGCTGCAAGCCTCAATGGAGTACCGATTACCGTTAATGGTAAAACCAAAGTGGTGCCTGTTGGCAAAACGCTCTTAACACGTAAGAACAAGACAGTGGACACCTATAAACTCAAAAAGGCCGAACGCAAACAAGCTATGCCTAAAACCGAACAAAAAGCGGTTAAAAACCGTCTAGACCAGGTTAAGATTTTGACTGCTCAACCTCAAAACACAGATTTATAACCACTTTTCTTAATGCTAAATCCTGAATTTCAAATTCCTGTACTGATTATTTCTCTAATCAGTACACTTGTTGCTATTGTTTTCTTCTTCAAATATAAAAAATCCGTTAAAGTTCAAGGAGATCAAGTAGAGCAATTACATGAACTGCAAAAACAATCCGTGCTTGCAGAAGAAAAGCTTTCACAATTAACAGCCTCTCTTGCAAGTGTAGAGTCAAAAAACAAAGAGCTTTATGAAGACTTGGAAAGCCTATTGGTCATAAAAGGGCATTACTCTTCTCTTCAAGAGCAGGAAACTGAGCTTAATAGTCAGGTTAAACGCTACCAGTCAATAATTGAACAGCTCAATCAACAAGTCACTCAACTTGAAAAAACCAAGGCTTCTCTTGAAAAGCAGTTAGAAAATGAACAGCAAAATTCAGCAGAAAAAATTGAAATGCTTGAAAATGCCAAGCTGCAGATGTCGGCTGAGTTTTCCAATTTAGCAAACAAAATATTTGAACAAAAACAGCAACAATTCAGCCAGTCTAGTCAGGCTACGATAGAAGCGACCCTCAAACCCATGCAGGGAGTTTTGAATGAATTTAAACAGCGCGTTGAATTAGTTCATAAAGAAGATATAGAAGGGCGAGCCTCTTTAAGTGAGCAATTAAAACAGTTACAACGTTTAAATAGTCAGATGACGGAAGAAGCTCACAATCTTACTCAAGCTCTAAAAGGGGACAATAAAACTCAAGGTAATTGGGGCGAGTTAATCCTAGAAAGGTTGCTTGAACGTTCTGGTTTAACGGAAGGTATAGAATTTGAGCGAGAGAAAAGTTTTACTGATAACCAAGGGAAACGTTATCGTCCTGACGTAATTATTAATATGCCCGATAACAAACATGTCATTATCGATTCAAAAGTCTCTTTATCCGATTATGAGCATGCTTTAAACGCAGAAAATGGTATTGATAAGGTCAGAGCCACTAAAGCGCATCTAAATAGCCTGAAAAAGCATATAACGGCGTTGTCTGAAAAACGCTACGATCATATCGACCAACTCAATGCGCCTGATTTTGTTCTGATGTTTGTTCCTGTTGAAGGTGCTTATCTTATGGCAATCGAATCAGATAGTCGTGTTTTTGAAGATGCTTTTGAACGTAAGATTGCGGTAGTTACTCCAACTACTTTATTTACTACCCTTAAAACCATTGAACAGTTATGGCGATATGAGCGCCAAAGTGAAAATACGGTCAAATTAATCAAGAGGGCAGCCGAGGTTCATGATAAGTTTGTTGGCTTTATCGATACCTTCGAAAAAGTGGGTAGTCAGTTTTCGACGGCTCATAATTCTTATAAAAAGGCACGAAACCAGTTGATTGAAGGACAAGGTAATTTAGTTAGACAAGCTGAGATGTTAAAAGATCTGGCCGGTAAAACCAAAAAAGAGATTCCTGCTCATTTATTGGAAGAAGCAGGTGGGTCAAAGTTAGAATCCAAAGAGTAGCTTTTAATCATCTAGCGATTAAATGTAAAATAAAAAGGCCGCATCTACGGCCTTTTTGATGTGAGCAATATCACTAAAATAGGTTTATAGTTCACCCCATTTCTTACGCTTGCTAGGCGGTCTAAAGAAACGTCCTAATAATAAACCAAGCAATAGAACACCACCACCTGTTAAGAACCACTGGCGTTTTATAGAGTCATCAGACTGGTCAATCTGTTCTTTCATAATCGCGTTTTGATTCTCTAATTGAGATAAACGCATTTTCATTTCTTGGTTTTGAGCATCCAGCTGAACCGCGTTACTTGAAATCGCTTTTAATCTTTCTAGCTCTTTACTCAATTCAAACTTTTCTTGTTTGATTTCGGCAAGTTCAGTATCGGCATCATTAAAACGTGTTTTTAGGGTTTCTAATTCTTGTTGCAGCGCATTGTATTTTTCTTCAACTTCCGAAGTCTTTTGAACCTGCACAGCTAGTCGATCTTTAGCTACAGGTTGGCTTTGCAATACAATTGAAGGTAACCAGCCGATATAGGTTTTATCACCTCTTTTATACTGAACTCGAGCCCAGCCATCGGCAGCTACTTCAAGAATCTTAACCGCTTCACCTGATTTGAGCATACGGCTAATTTTATATTTGTAGCCTGCGCCTCTGCGCAGTGGCACCTCTAAGGAGTCGCTGATGTAATTGGTGTAACCTTTTACAGCCGCTACAGCCTGGCTAACAGGCATAGCTACAGTCATTGCACTCGCGATTAAAACGCCCGCTACGAATGGTTTATTGAAAAGCTTACATGTTGTTGATTTTTGCATACTGAGCCTCTAGGTTCTGTAAAGCAGATTCATAGTCTGCTAATTTTTCGCGTTCCTTGGCAACAACCGCTTCAGGCGCTTTGGCCACAAAACCTTCGTTGCTTAATTTGCCACTCAAGCGTTTGATTTCACCTTGAAGCTTAGAAATCTCTTTATTCAAACGAGCTAATTCAGCTTCCTTGTCAATCAAACCAGCCATTGGAATCAGCACTTTCATATCGCCAACTAGGGCAACCGCCGATTCTGGCGCATCAGATTCATTCTCTAGAACATCAATGCTTTCGAGTTTAGCTAAGCTTTGCAGGTAAACTCGGTTGTTTTCAAGCCACTGATGGTCTTTATCAGAAAGTCCTGATAGAAGAACTGGCAATGCTTTGCTTGGAGCAATATCCATTTCAGAACGGATTTTACGAACACCGATAATGAACTGCTTCACCCAATTTAGTTCGGCCACAGCTTCATTATCGATCTTATTGCTATCAGCCTGAGGGAAAGCTTGTAGCATGATTGTTTCAGCTTGTTTACCTGCTAGCGGAGCAACCGCTTGCCAAGCTTCTTCAGTAATAAATGGAATGATAGGGTGGAGTAGTCGCAATAGTGCTTCTAGAACACGAACCAGTGTCTTACGTGTGCCGCGTTTGGCAGCATCACTGTTGTCGCCTTTTAGAATTGGTTTAGCCAGTTCTAGATACCAGTCACAATATTCATTCCAAGTAAATTCATATAAACTGTTTGCCGCTAGGTCAAAACGGTAGCTTTCAAAATGTTTAGCCACTTCCGCTTCTACTTCTTGCAGTCGTGATGTAATCCAACGGTCAGCTAGTGATAGCTCAACTTCTAGTGATTCATCAACACCGGTGTCAAAACCTTCGGTGTTCATTAAGACGTAACGTGTTGCATTCCACAGTTTGTTACAGAAGTTACGGTAACCTTCAGCACGGTTCATATCAAAACGAATATCGCGACCCGTTGATGCTAAAGATGCAAAAGTGAAACGCAACGCATCCGTACCAAATGCCGGGATACCGTCAGCGAATTGCTTGCGTGTTGCTTTTTCAATTTTGGCCGCTTTTTCTGGCTGCATCATGCCGTAAGTGCGTTTTGACACTAGGTCTTCTAGCTCAATACCATCGATTAGGTCGATAGGATCCAGTACATTACCTTTAGACTTAGACATCTTCTGGCCTTCGCCATCTCGAACTAGACC
>JAASTL010000095.1 GCA_021767305.1 Piscirickettsiaceae bacterium
ACATAACCCACTAAGAAACCTGCAATCAACATTGAGGTAAACATGGAGCCTGCACCCATCAACAAGAAATTCAATGCTGGCGGTGGTGCTTTTTTTGCATTTGATGTTTCTGTTTTTTGCGATTCGGTCATCTGATGGCAAACTCTATTAATGATACTTATTCGTTTAGCTAAGTTCAAGCTTAAACGGCCGCTCATGATAATGTTTTATCCACAGAAAAGCTAGCTTAAGAAAATGAATTTTTTAGGTTTTTTTGTTTAATCTAGATGATTAATCAATATAGTGTGCTTTGTTTAGCTACAACCACTAAATAGTGGAGTAGCTTTTATAGGGAGATACATTAAATTAATTTATTGTTTTATAGCCGACTACATAGCGTTCATCATTCCTATTAAACGCTGCAACTCTTCATAATCCTTATAAGGAATCTCAATCTTACCGCGGCCATTTTCCTTGTGTGCAATTTTAACCTTTGTGGCAAACTTCTCTGCTAACTTAGTTTGGTTTTCCAACACCTTGTCGATATTAGGAATTGCACGTTTTTTCGCTGCCTGTACCATCTTCTTGGGTACCAATACTTGTTGTGCAGCTTCTTCCATTTCACGCACTGACCAACCCTTTTCAATCGATCGATCCGCGAGTTTGGTTTGAATATCTTCAGGTAAGCTAATAATGGCGCGTGCATGCCCCATAGAGAGTAAACCATCATGTAAGGCGTTTTGAATATTTTCTGGAAGTTTAAGTAGTCTGAGTAAATTTGATACTGCCGCACGCGAACGCCCAACGGCATCAGCCACTTGTTGCTGAGTTAAATCAAACTCTTTCACTAAACGCTTCAACCCAATCGCGGTTTCAATCGGGTTTAAATCTTCACGCTGAATATTCTCAATTAATGCCATCGCTAAAGTGGCTTGTGAATCGGCTTGACGAATGACAACAGGTACTTTTTCCAATTTTGCCAATTGAGCGGCACGCCAGCGTCTTTCTCCGGCAATAATTTCATATTTGTCGGCACTGATTAAACGCACAATAATTGGCTGGACAATACCTTGAACCTTTATCGATTCCGCCAATTCGTCTAATGCTTCTGCTTCAAACTGTTTACGTGGCTGATATTGTCCAGGTTGAAGCTGCTCTATTGGCAGCTTTTCAATACGCAAATCCGCGCTGCTATTATCCGATTTCTGTTTAGCACCCAACATGGCACTGATGCCACGATTTCCTAATCCTGAAGATCTTTTAGCCACAGGGATCTACCTCTTTATGTACTTGTTTATATACTTGTTTATATACTTGTTTATATACTTGTTTTACGAATCAGTTCATTTGCTAATGCCAGATAAGCAATCGCACCATTGGACGCGGCATCATAATCCAAAACAGACTCACCATGACTGGGTGCTTCTGCCAGACGTACGTTTCGTGGAATAATGGTTTGAAATACCTTCATACCAAAGTGTGCTACTAACTCATTGGAAACATCATTAGCTAGGTTATTTCGACGGTCATGCATGGTTCTTAACAAACCATCAATATGTAAAGTTGCATTGACTTGGTTTTGAATAGTGTCGATGGTGTCCATTAAGGCAGACAAACCTTCTAGAGCAAAGAATTCACACTGTACCGGTACCACAATACCATCTGCTGCCGTTAAGGCATTTAAGGTCAACATATTCAGCGTTGGTGGGCAATCTATAATGATGATATCGTAATTTGAGCGTGTCTTTTTTAAGGCTTTTCTAAGACGCTTTGGTCCCATATCCTCTTCTAATAGCTCAACTTCAGCGGCGGTTAAATCACCGTTAGCAGGCATTAAATCGATATTAGCTTGTTCTACATGCACAATGGCGGCTTTGGGCTTCATTTCACCCACCAGCACTTCAAATACGGATGCATTAAGCTGTTCTTTATCCACACCAATAGCAACGGTGGCATTACCTTGCGGATCAAGGTCAATCAGTAACACTTTTTTGTCTAAGCGCCCTAATGCGGCTGCTAGGTTGACTGCGGTGGTAGTTTTTCCAACCCCACCTTTTTGGTTTGCGATGGCAACAACTCTGCCCATGCTTTTAGCCTTTACTGATTGTCTTCAATTCTAAGAAATGCCTTTTGCAAATTATTATGAGCAGAAGGCTTGTTGTGAAATTATGCTTTTTTTACACCGTTAATCAACATTCTTTGTGCGTCTAAAAACGGCACCTTTAAATCAATAACGGACTTTATTTCAATCATTTCAGGAAGTTGGGTTAAATCTTCAAAGTCTTTTTGTGCTTTCATGGCCCACCAACTTCCACCCGTTGGTACTAAATGATGTGTCCAATGCAACATATCTGCCATTGCTGCAAAGGCACGAGAGATCACGCCATCATAGAGTGGTTCTGGCTGATATTCTTCTACACGACTGTGAATGACTTTGACATTTTGCAGACCCAGCTCGGCTTTTGCTTGAATCAGAAAACGCGTTTTTTTGCTGTTGCTATCCAATAAGTCAATCTGTTTATCCGGGTAGCAAATCGCTAGTGGAATACCGGGTAATCCGCCACCAGTGCCGACATCAATGAGCCGCTCCCCTTGAATATGCTTAACAATGGCAAGGCTATCTAGCAAATGTTTAATCAACATCTCCTCAGGGTCTCTAATAGCCGTAAGATTGTAGACTTTATTCCATTTTTGCAATAAAGCTAAATAATCCATTAATTGCGTGACTTGATGTTCGGTTAATGACAAATCTAGCTGACTTAAACCCTGCAATAATTTAACTTTAAGCGGCTCCATTGTTAGCCTCTTTACTCGCTCCTGTACTAGCCGATTTGTCAGCTTCTTCTAATTTAGCGGCCTGACCCTGTTGCGAACGGAATTTCTTAATTTCAATGAGCAGCAAAGAAATCGCGGCTGGAGTAATTCCCTGAACTCGACTCGCCATACCTAAATTCTCTGGCTGATGATCACGTAATTTTTGTTTTACTTCATTTGATAAACCTGAGATTTTATCGAGGTCTAAATCTGCCGGAATTTTTACCGCTTCAGAACGTTTAATCTTATCAATCTGTTCCATTTGACGATCAATATAACCGGAATATTTAGCTTGAATTTCGATTTGATCAACCACCGCAGTATCCACCAAACCTTCGCCAAACACCTCCATACTGGCTAGGGCTTTATAAGAGACTTTTGGACGTTTAAGCAGATCAAATAGAGTCTGCTCTTTACTTAATGGCAATTCCATCAGCTCTTCGGCTTTTTTAGCCTCTGCGTGCGCTGGATAAATCCAGGTATCTTTTAAACGCTGAACCTCTTTTTCCAAGCTCTCCAGCTTATTTTCGTAGGCTGACCAACGCTCATCGTCAATCAATCCCATTTCACGAGCCACCGGGGTTAATCGCTGGTCAGCATTATCTTCACGCAGCATTAAGCGGTACTCGGCACGTGAAGTGAACATGCGATAAGGTTCATTGGTTCCCATGGTAATCAAATCATCCACCAACACGCCTAAATAAGCCTGGTCACGTGTTGGATACCAAGCCTCTTTACCTTGCGCTTTACGTGCCGCATTGATTCCTGCCAGCAGACCTTGCGCTCCAGCTTCTTCATAACCAGTGGTACCGTTGATTTGCCCAGCAAAGAAAAGCCCATTAATTGCTTGGGTTTCAAGGGTAGGTTTAAGTCCACGTGGATCAAAATAATCATACTCAATGGCATAACCTGGACGCATAATCTTAGCGTTTTCCAAACCTTCCATTGAGTGCACAATTTGCAGCTGCGTTTCATAAGGCAGGCTGGTGGAAATTCCATTGGGATATAGCTCAGTAGTGTTCAAACCTTCAGGTTCAATAAACACTTGGTGACGGTCTTTATCCGCAAAGCGCATGACTTTATCTTCAATAGATGGGCAGTAACGCGGGCCAACCGAATCAATTTCGCCCTGATCGGAATACATGGGTGACTTATCCAAGGAGGACAGAATGGCTTCATGCGTTTGCGCATTGGTGTAGGTGATATAGCAAGGAATTTGCTGCGGGTGCATGTCTGCTTTACCCATATAAGAGAACACCGGCACCGGATCATCACCTGGCTGTTCTTGCATGGCACTGAAATCCACTGTACGCGCATCAATACGTGGAGGCGTGCCTGTTTTTAAGCGACCAACTGGCAGTTCTAATTCACGTAACTTGGCAGCAAGACGATTGGCAGGCTCATCTCCGGCGCGACCACCTTCGTAGTTTTGTAGGCCAATATGAATACGTCCCGCAAGGAAAGTCCCAACGGTTAATACCACTTGGTCAGCATAGAAGTTAAGCCCCATCTTAGTAGTGACACCACGAGCTTGCTCACCTTCAAGAATCATGTCTTCAACAGGTTGCTGGAATAAAGTTAAGTTGGCTTGGTTTTGCAGACGACTAAGAATAGCTTGCTTGTAGAGTAGGCGATCCGCCTGGGCGCGGGTTGCTCGAACCGCTGGCCCTTTAGAGGCATTTAAGGTACGAAATTGAATCCCCGCTTCATCGATTGCCAATGCCATAGCGCCGCCCATGGCATCAATCTCTTTGACTAAATGGCCTTTACCAATCCCGCCAATTGCCGGATTACATGACATGGCACCTAAAGTATCAATATTATGAGTCAATAAAAGGGTCTGCAAACCCATGCGCGCAGCTGCAAGCGCGGCTTCCGTACCGGCATGACCTCCACCCACAACAATGACATCAAATTTTGAATCCTGTGCACTCATCTCTAATCCTTCGCGCAAAAGCTAACTGTAAAAAGCCATTCAAACATTTCGTTGTAAACGCATTAAATGGATATTTTGCCATCAACAAGGCTAACCCCATCGATTTTAAATAGCCCCATATTTTAGCATAACAATCAGTAAGTTGCGCGGCCTGGAAGAGAATATGGAATCATCTTGGATTATCTTTAAATTGGGTATATGTCCTATTGCTTAAGTAAGCACTAAAGTCTAAATTATGATTATCAAAATCACACTATGGGTTAAAAAAATGAAAAGAATTTCGATGCAAAAAACTTTATTACTTACGCTACCCCTGGCTCTACTTCAAGGCTGCATCAGTACGCCTCACAAAGAGCTGGCAGATTACGCTGCATACCCGACTTTTGAATTACATAAGCCAGTGAGTATTGATGCCGATTCAACTCGCGTTTTCTTCCAAAATGGTCAGGCCGGTAATGGCTTTAATCATTTTGAACAACATTGCAGACTAGAGGTCAAAACCCTCAAGCCAATCAAACAGATCCTCTCCCCTGATATTTTCAAGGTCACTAGGCTGCAACTGGGCGAAGAGATGATAGCGGCATCCAATCAACCTCTGCTATTGGCGAGATTAGACAGCCCTACTTTATATGCAATGGGATCAAGTGATAATGAACCACCAGAAACAATGGACTTGATTCATTTTTATCTACATTCAGAACGACAGCCGGATGTTTATCGTTTGACCTGCGCAGGCTCTTTAAGTAATGGCAGCTTGCAAGACTATCCAAGGTCAATTAGACCTGATGCAAATAAAATCAATGAAATTCTGG
>JAASTL010000096.1 GCA_021767305.1 Piscirickettsiaceae bacterium
AACAAAAAGAACTTTTTCTTGTGAATTGGAAATTATCGATTTAACGATGAAGCATCATTTAAAATTAATCCTATGGACTAAAACCAAGGAACAATCACATGACCATCCATTACCAAATCCAGAGTTTCGATAATGAACAACCGCCGCAGTTGTTGAAGACTATCCAAATTCGCAATGCGGTGGCTTTGCCTTCAATTAATCATGTTCTTAATATTGATTTGGAAGATTACATCATCAAAGAAGTCAGGCATCGAGTCGCTTATAAAACAGAAACTTTTACCAGTGAAAGCGGGATTCAAAGCAGTTATCAGGAAGTAGACGGCATTGTCGTTATCGCCCATAAAAAAGCGGATAAGGCTACTTATTCTTTAAAATAAAACCAGCATTATTGGCTGAGTGTATAAAACATCAATTTAAGGCATAATCTATAACCAGCATCTATCTTAAAACAAGATTAAAAGCGATCTCAAAGGATAAGTCAGTGGAAGCAGAGTTAATAGAAATACGCGAACACCTGAGTAAGTATCCTCCCTTTGACAGCCTTGATGAAGTCTTGCTTGATGAAGTCACTCATTCTATTGAGATCACCTATTACCAAGCCGGCAGCACCATCTTTAATTACAACGAACCGATTCATAACCTGTTCTATATTCGCAGCGGTGCGGTGGAAGTTTTTTTGCGTGATGGAGAGCTTTTTAACCGGCTTGATGAAGGTGATATTTTTGGTTACCAAGGATTACTATTACACCGCCGTACACGATTCGCTTTTACCGCCATTGAAGACACACTTGTCTATCTAATTCCTGAATTCTTATTTGATCGTCTTTGTGATGAAGATGAAAACTTTGCCGATTTTGTTGGTCAGTGGGGCTCTCGCTTAAAAAGCACCGTTAAGCAGTCCGCCAATGAAAACGACATGATGGTAACGCCAATACGACGTTTGATTACCCGTCTACCGGTGATGATTGAACGGTCGGCGACGATTCAAGAAGCGGCGCAATTAATGACGCAAGAAGATGTCTCTTCACTATTGGTGATTGGCCCCGCCGACCACCCTGATTCTGATTTGGTCTTCAGTGACAATGAGGGTAAAGAGTGGCAGCTAATCGATATGGTTACCGATCAAGATTTGCGGGTGCATATTCTAGCCGAGGGGCTTTCGGCTCAAGCAACACTCACGCAGATTATTGAAGATGGTCTTTATACCATTCAATCGGATGAATCGGTTTATGAAGCCATGCTAATTATGTTGCGCAATAATTTGCAAAGTTTGCCAGTGTTGCATCGCCGCCGCCCTGTAGGCTTGGTTTATCTAGCAGATATTGTGCGCTACGAAACCGATAGTAGTCTGCATTTGATGAATAGTATTCTTAAACAGAATAATGTGCGCGGCTTAGAACGCCTAAAACCGAATATTCAAGGAACGTTTGTGCGCTTGGTCGATGAAGGGCATACATCACAAATGATTGGTAATGCCATGTCGAGTATTGGGCGCAGTTTAATGCGGCGTCTGATTGAATTGGCTGAAGCCGAAATGGGACTACCCCCTATTCCATATTGTTATATGGTGCATGGTTCGCTGGCACGCAATGACCAAGGCGTAACCACGGATCAAGATAACGCCTTGGTGCTGCATAACTCTTTTAACCCAAAACTGCATGACGGTTATTTTAAAGAGCTGGCACAAAGAGTCAGCGATGGGCTTGATGCTTGTGGTTACACTTTTTGCAAAGGTGGCATTATGGCGACCAATGACAAATGGCGACAACCTTTATCACAATGGCAGCAATACTTTACCGAGTGGATTGCAAAACCCGATGCAGAAAAGCTGTTACATAGCTCTATCTTTTTTGATTTGGATGCCATTTATGGCGAAGAACGTTTTGTTGAAGTCTTACAGGATTTAATTGCTTCGCATGCTAAATCCAACCCGAATTTTTTAGCCGCACTCTCGCGTAACGCCCTGAACCGCACGCCGCCTTTAGGAATTTTTAGAAATTTTGTTATGGAAAAGGATGGCAAACATAATAACTCTATCAATATGAAACGCCGCGGTGTGGCACCAATGAATGATGTAATTAGGGTGCATGCCTTAAGCGTGGGTTCTTCTGCTCAAAATCCATTTGAACGTTTGGATGATATTGATAAAGCCGGCGTGCTTGCTCCAGGACAGGTTGATAAAATTCGTCATGCTTTAGAGTTTATGTCAGTAGTACGCCTGCGCCATCAGGCCTATGACATCAAACATAACCATGATGCCGATAACTCGATTGAACCTGAATATATTTCGGATAGTGACCGACACAATCTTAAAGAAGCCTTTCAAATCTTAAGTAACGCACAGAAATTTCTGCGCTTTCGTTACCCTAAAGCAGGACACTAATGGCTTTTTTTAACATAGTGAGAGCTTTGCACGAGATGTTTGCGCGAATAAAAATCAAAGAGTTATTTAAAAGTGCATACCAAGGCAAACACCCTCAGCAAACACTAGATTGGCCGGATTACTTTAGCCAACAAAGTCAAACCTGCCAAGATTCGGCTTTACAGCAATTTTACCGTGCTGGCCTGCCAGAGCCGAATACGCCGATTGGCGAAGTAAAAATGCTGGCAATTGATTTTGAAACCACCGGCATGGATGCCTCTAAAAATTCCATTTTGAGCATTGGCATAGTGCCTTTCACGCTAAAACGTATTCAACCCGCTGCCGGGCATTACTGGGTGGTTAAGCCCAGAGAAGCTCTGCCGGAAGAGTCGATTATCTACCATCGCATTACCCACTCCGAGATTGAAAGCGCTCCGTCGCTAGATCAGATATTGGATGATGTTTTAGCTAAAATGGCTGGACATCTTGTAGTGGTGCATTACCACCCGATTGAACGCAAATTTCTAGATCAGGCATTACTGAAAAACCGTGGCGAGCACTGCCTATTCCCATTAATTGATACCATGATGATTGAAGTGCGCTTTGCCAGAAAACCGCGTTTTCAAACTTTAAAACGCCTGTTTGGTATTGCCTTGCCTTCTGTGCGCTTAGCTGCTAGCCGTCAACGTTATGGGCTGCCGCTCTATTCCTCTCACCACGCCAAGCTAGATGCTTTAGCCACCGCTGAGCTGTTGCAAGCACAAATAGCACGGCACTACTCTCCGCAAACGCCAATTAGCGAACTTTGGACTTAGCCACTTATCTGAGAGCTTTGCACGAGTGGATTCACGGCTATAAAGTGGCCCAAATTCGCCTGAAATGCGTTAAAAATCTTGCTAATAGCTAGCTATTAGCTGCGATTCTTGCCTTTTTCAGACAAATTTTGTCTCATTTTTAGCTCGCGCCCCACTCGTGCAAAGCTCTCTATCTGTTTAAAACTAATTTTTTTTACTTTGCTTATCCGTCTAACTCATAAGCATTGGGTTATGACGCAATAAAAAATTCAAAACCGCTGTTATGCCTATTAAGGGGCATTTCTCTCAAATAATATTCTCAGTTGTTACCATGAAAAGACTATTCAATAATTTGAGGTTTATATGAGTAATGAAAAACCATTAATCGATACCGACTACGAGATTGGACAGGACAATCTTCAAGTCTTAGGTATGGATATCCACAATCCTGTCTTTGGTACATCCGCTTTTTTAATTATTCTTTTTGTTATCGGTACCATCGCTTTTCCTGAAGCGGCAAACAACGCACTTGGAGCCGCAAAATCATGGTCAATTGATAATTTCGATTGGGTTTTCATGATTGGTGGTAACGTTTTTGTGCTGTTTAGTCTGTTTATTATTCTCAGCCCGATGGGAAGAATTCGTTTAGGTGGTAAAGAAACCACGCCTGAATTTAGCCGCATATCATGGTTTTCCATGTTGTTTGCCGCGGGGATGGGGATTGGTTTAATGTTCTGGAGTGTGGCTGAACCGCTCGCCTACTATACAGATTGGTGGGGCACACCTTTGAATACGCCTCCAAACACACCAGAAGCCGCCTCTATGGCAATGGGTGCGACCATGTTTCACTGGGGCTTACACCCTTGGGCTATGTACGGCATAGTTGGTCTTGCGCTTGGTTTTTTTGCCTATAACCACAACCTGCCTTTTACTGTTCGCTCTACTTTCTACCCGCTTTTAGGGGAGCGCGTTTGGGGCCCTATTGGTGATGCCATTGATATTTTAGCGGTATTAGCGACTATTTTTGGTCTGGCCACCTCGCTCGGTTTTGGGGCGCAGCAAGCCGCCGGTGGTTTAGAGTATCTATTTGGTATTCCTGCCACTACTAACGTGCAAATTGCCATTATTATCGGGGTAACGGTCGTTGCCATTTTCTCGGTGTTACGCGGCGTTGACGGTGGGGTAAAAGTCCTCAGTAATATCAATATGTCGATGGCTTTGATACTGCTGTTATTTGTGTTAATTGTAGGGCCTACACTTGCCATTATCGGCACTATCTTCTCAACCACCACAACCTATGCGGGCGAAATTTTTAACCTGAGTAACTGGATAGGGCGCGAAGACGAGAAGTTCTATACCGGTTGGACGGTGTTCTACTGGGCTTGGTGGATTTCTTGGTCACCATTTGTGGGGATCTTTATTGCTCGTGTTTCTAAAGGTCGTACCGTTAGAGAATTTTTGATTGCGGTTATGTTGGTGCCAACCGTTGTTTCCATTATCTGGATGTCAGTGTTTGGTGGTTCGGTATTGGATCAAGTACAAAATGGCGTTGGACAATTGGCAGGCGGCTTAGATAAAGTTGAGCTAGCCATGTTCCAAATGTTGAATGAACTGCCATTAGCGGAAATCACTTCGTTTGTCGCCATTGTATTAGTGCTGGTGTTCTTTATTACTTCATCAGACTCGGGCTCATTGGTTATTGATAGCATTACCGCCGGTGGACAAACCAAAACGCCATCCACTCAGCGTGTGTTTTGGGCAGTTTTAGAAGGTGTTATCGCCGGCGCGTTACTCTTTATTGGTGGTAAAGATGCCTTAAGTGCTCTCCAAGCAGGTGCCATTACCACTGGGTTACCATTTACTTTGGTGCTCTTAGCCATGTGTGTCAGCTTGTTTATTGGTTTACGCCATGAGGTTAAATATAAAGATCTCTAAACAATCATTCGAGTAGTCTCGGCTACTTCCTCTATTCAATGTGGTTAATTAATCAATTAACCACTTTTCCTTGCTGTTTTATTCCGCTAGCTGTCTGTATTGATAAAAAACGGATCAATACAAACCACATTTGTATACATCTTGTACAATAAACTTTTCATAGCGCAACTTGCAGCAGGCACTCCTTTGACTGATTCAAACACCACTTTCTCAAAGCTTAATCTTCGTCCTGAATTACTGGGTGCATTACAAACCCTAAAATTCACTAGCATGACACCTATTCAAGAGCAGAGTGTGCCGTTTATTTTGCAAGGTGAAGACCTGATTGCTCAGGCTAAAACCGGTTCGGGTAAAACCGCGGCGTTTGGTTTGGGGTTACTGCAAAATCTAAAGCCTAAGTTCTTTGAAACCCAAGC
>JAASTL010000097.1 GCA_021767305.1 Piscirickettsiaceae bacterium
CTCTAATTTCTTGGACGCGAATGATTTCAACGGCAAACTCTTCTTTACCTAATACAAAGGTTAAAAACTCTTGTTTTGCGTTTGTCACAGCCAATCTCAGTTAAAGCATAATCACTTATAATACTTTGCAACTTAATGAGCCTTAATTTCTCAACTCACTTAAAGCACATTTTAGTAGGTACTTCTATCCATATACAGTGAGTACGCAAGAAATAAGCCAAGACAATTTGCTATTTTTATTTTGCAAGGTATTATCTGCAAATCAGTTAATTTCGGGGATCAATCATGACCACAAACGTAAAATTAGATTCAACTTGGAAAAACTTTTTAGATTCGCAAGGCGCTCAATTTGATGAAAGCGGCAAAATCGTCACCTTTGGTCATACCGAATTAGAGCGCTTTTTGATTAAACATGGACCGGTTGTCACCAACTTGACACATCAAGCTTTAATCAAAGTAAGTGGCTCAGAGGCAAAAACCTTCCTGCAGGCACAATTAACCAGTGACATCAATCAAGTCAGTGCAGATAAAGCGCAATTCTCTGCTTATTGCGACCCAAAGGGTAATGTACTCACCAATTTCTTAGTGTTTATCTATAAAAACGACTACTACTTAAGTTATGACGGCTCTTTGCGTGACACCATCTTTAATCGTTTAAAGATGTTTGTGTTACGTTCTGATGTACAACTAGAAGAAGTTTCGGGTTCATTTATTCAAATTGGCTTTGCCGGTGAGTTTGGTGATTTGGATTTACAACGTCGTCTAGAGGTTAAAGTTAAAGAGACTTTCACTAGCGGCATGCTGACAGAAGACGGTATGCAAGATATTTTAGCGGTAAAAGTGCCTGGTCCTTACCATAAATACTCGCTGTTTGGTCCTGCCGAGCAGATGGTTGAAGCCTGGAAAAACCTACGCATCAATAGTGATGTGACCAATAGTTATGATTGGCGTTTACTGGATATTGCCGCGGGGGTTCCTGTGGTAACCAGTGAAACTTCTGGCGAGTTTGTAGCCCAGTTTATTAATCTGGATAAATTTGATGCTATTAACTTTAAAAAAGGCTGCTTCCCTGGGCAAGAAATCATCGCACGCATTCACTACCGCGGTAAAGTGACCAAACGAATGCTACGTTTGCATTTAGATGAAGAGATGGAGTTAAACCCAGGTGACACCCTGACATTAAAGGATCCGGCAGATAAATCACATAAACTGACTGTGGTTGCCGCGAGTGCTGATATTATGCGCGGAACGCTCTGTTTAGCCGTTGCTACGCTTAAATCTTTAGAAGCTGTGCAAGGAGAGCTTAAAACAGAATCGGGTGCCGCGGCAGTGATAGAGCCTATGCCCTATCAGGTCACTGAAGAAGAGTAAAAACTAACTCTGCTCCAAAAAAAAGCCCGGCATAGCATTATCACAATGACCTATGTCCGGGCTTTGTTGTTTTTTGGCTTGTTTTGGCCTTAATGACAAGGCCACCACAATCGATTGTTGATTAAGACTGACGCATATGCGGGAACAGTAATACGTCACGAATAGAAGCTGAATCAGTAAACAACATCACCAAACGATCGATACCAATTCCTTCACCGGCCGTTGGTGGCATACCATGTTCTAAAGCAGTGATATAGTCGTCATCAAAATGCATGGCTTCATCATCACCTGCATCTTTAGCTTCTACCTGAGCTTTGAAACGCTCAGCCTGATCTTCGGCATCATTCAACTCGTTGAAACCGTTAGCCAACTCTCGCCCACCAATAAACAACTCAAAACGGTCGGTAATAAATGGATTGTCATCATTACGACGCGCTAGCGGTGAAACCTCTGCTGGATATTCAGTAATAAAAGTTGGGTCCATCAACTTCTCTTCGACGGTCTCTTCAAAAATTTCTGTTAGGACTTTACCTAAACCATAGCCATCTTGCAGTTTGATATGTAAAGATTGCGCTAACGCTTTGGCCTGCTCAAGGTCTTCCAATTGAGCTGCAGAAACTTCAGGGTTATATTGAAGAATGGCGTCTTTCATGGTCAAACGCGCAAAAGGCTTACCAAAATCAAACTCTTGTCCTTGGTAAGGCACCTTGGTCGAACCAACAGCCATCTCTGCCAGTTCTTTTAAAAGTTCTTCAGTGTAGTCCATTAACTGATGGTAATCGGTATAAGCTGCGTAAAACTCAACCATGGTGAACTCTGGATTATGACGCGTTGAAAGCCCTTCATTACGGAATGAACGGTTAATTTCAAACACACGTTCAAAACCACCTACCACCAAACGTTTTAGATAAAGTTCCGGCGCAATACGCAGAAACAGTGGCATATCCAACGCATTATGGTGAGTAGCAAACGGTTTAGCCGTGGCGCCACCTGG
This sequence comes from Piscirickettsiaceae bacterium, assembly GCA_021767305.1. Next base: position 2,366 of record JAASTL010000097.1, read on the forward strand.
AATGACGTGCATCATTGGCGTTTCGACTTCCATAAAGCTTTTACGCAGTAAGAAATCACGCACATGCTGCACAATGCGAGATCGTAACATGAAAGTCTCACGACTCTCTTGGTTCACAATTAAATCAACATAACGCTGACGGTAACGCATCTCTTGGTCTTGCAAACCATGGAACTTATCCGGTAATGGACGAATCGATTTAGTAATCAATTCGATGCTTTCAACATGCACCGAAAGTTCACCAGTGTTGGTCTTAAAGAGATAACCTTCGGCACCAACAATGTCACCCAAATCCCATTTTTTGAATTGCGTATTGTAGAAACCCTCAGGCAACTCATCACGGGTTACGTAGAGCTGAATACGCCCAGTTGGATCTTGTAAGGTTGCAAAACTTGCCTTACCCATAATGCGGCGTAACATCATACGTCCAGCCACTTTTACACGGACAGGTTCAGCCGCTTCCATTGCCTCTTTAGACAGTTCGTCAAACTGTGCATGAAGATCTTCCGCATGATCTTCACGACGGAAAGTATTAGGGTAAGAATGACCATCTTCCCTTAAGGCATTGAGCTTGGCACGGCGCTCAGCGATAATTTTGTTTTCATCGATTTCTGGCGCGTTGTTTTCTGGGTTAGACATGAATTTTTCTCTCTGCTAAATCTGCTATCAACCATTACCGCAACCGCAATTTAGTGTTTGGTAATAGTTATTAAAAATTGCGACATATTTTATGCTCTTAAAGACATAAACTCTAGTCTGAGTTTACGCTGGCTTGATAACCCTTTAGGGGTTAAGTAGTCGGCTGTATTGCTTTAATTGGTAGTTTAGTGACCGTTTTAAATACCTGCTTTAAGGCTGGCTTCAATAAATTGATCTAAGTCGCCATCTAAAACACCTTGAGTGTTACCGGTTTCTACACCTGTGCGCAAGTCTTTAATACGACCTGAATCAAGCACATAAGATCGAATTTGGCTTCCCCAACCAATATCCGATTTAGAGTCTTCCAACTCCTGCTTTTCAGAATTACGCTTAAGCATTTCCAACTCGTAAAGTTTAGCGCGTAACTGTTTAATAGCCTCAGCTTTGTTTTGATGCTGGGAACGACCATTCTGACACTGCACCACCGTATTCGTTGGTAGGTGAGTCAGGCGAATTGCCGAATCGGTTTTATTGACGTGCTGACCACCCGCCCCGCTCGCACGGTAAGTATCGACACGAACGTCTGACATATTTAAATCGACTTCAAAGCTATCATCAATCTCAGGGGAGATAAAAACGGACGCAAAAGAGGTATGACGTTTTGCATTGGAATCAAAAGGCGATTTACGCACCAAACGATGCACCCCCAATTCTGTTCTTAACCAGCCATAGGCGTAGTCACCTTGAACATGCACTGTGGCACCTTTAATACCTGCGACATCTCCGGCAGAGGCTTCAACAATTTCCGCTTTAAAGCCATGCGAATCAGCCCAGCGCAGATACATACGCAACAGCATATTGGCCCAATCTTGTGCTTCGGTTCCACCCGAACCTGACTGAATTTCAAGATAGGCGTTGTTTGCATCCATCTCGCCTGAAAACATACGCTGGAACTCTAACTCATCCAAACGACTACCCAAACGATCAAGTTCAGCGACCACTTCATCAACCATTTCTTGGTCTTGATCCATCTCAGCCATTTCCAATAGTTCTTGGGTGGCTTCAGTTCCACTGGTTAAATCATCAATTGTGGTGACAATCTTTTCCAGCATAGATTTCTCTTTACCCAGAGCTTGAGCCTCTTCCGGGTTGTTCCATATATCTGGAGATTCGAGCTCTTTAGAAACTTCTTCTAATCGCTCAGCTTTGACCTCATAGTCAAAGATACCCCCTAAGGACATCAGTTCTTTGCTGATAATCCTGAATACGTGCGTATATTGGATTTAATTCCATGGAACGGCTCTCAATTCAGTGCTTAAAAATAAAGCGCAAATGATAGCAAGATTTACAGTTTATTTCCTGCTTTTTATGGATAAAAAACGGTTTAGATAAATGTTTTTACACGCTTTTTAAAAATAAAATTAAAGTTACTCAGATTTATGCCGTTAACCAATTTGAGAAGTTCTATGAATAGAATATAAATAGTCGACTAAATAAGTCGCATAACAAGCATTAACCTCATGATTTTTTAATAGAAAGAATCTTGCAACCTCCATATATGAGGGCATCAACATGGCAATCGATAGTAAAAACCTTGGGCCTTTACAAGCCTACCAAAAGCTCACTGACTTGCAGACACAAAAACCAGGTCAAGCCAATGCACAAACGGGTGATAACCGTGGTATTGATAATGCCTTGCAAAAGGTAGAGCAGAATGTCAGCAAAGCAGAAATGCGCGTTCAACAACAAGCAAGCTTAGTCTCTCACCTGTTTGGAGATGGCCAACAAACTCAGCAAACTTCGTTAAAGATGACTTACCAATCTGCTATTGAAAAGTTAAACGAAATCTTAATGGATGATTTTGCTGCGGCGGGTATTGAATTTGATGCTGAGGGTGAGGTTAAACCGATAAGCCAAGAAAAACTCGAAGAGCAAGGTGGCATGGAGTATTGGACTCCCGAGAACACCGCTAAAAGAATTATTGCCGGTGCAACGGCCTTTTTGCCAAGTTTTCAGAGTGCCCACCCTGAACTGGAGGGTGAAGCCCTAATGGAAGAGTTCATGAATGTCGTCGGCGGTGGACTCACTTCCGGTTTTGAGGAAGCTAAAGGTATTTTGTCGGATCTAGATGTCTTGGAAGGCAGTATTGCCGATAATATCGATAAAACCATTCTTTTAGTTGATGAAGGAATGACTGCGTTTAAAGAGGAATTTTTAGCATCAATTGCAACCGCTTTACCTGCAAATGAGCAAACAGCAGAATAAAATAGGACAGGCTAGCAAACTAATTATTTAAGTTAGAAATAAAAAAGGCAACCAATTGGTTGCCTTTTGCATGCTAGAGAAATTGAAATTTATTCAATCTCTTCTAAGCCCACCTTAGTTAGCCCAGACTCGTTGGCATAGTTAGTTAATTCGGCAGTAGAGGTCATGCCCATTTTGGTCATTAAGTTC
>JAASTL010000098.1 GCA_021767305.1 Piscirickettsiaceae bacterium
AAAACAGCGACTTCCAACGTTTTATGTTCCAGCTAGAAAATGAGAGTTAATAGCAAAGTTTATTGGAAATATTTTTCATAAGCTATTACTAAACAAAATATGTTTGCCAAGCTAAACAATTAAATATTGTGTTCCATGAACTCTAGCCAGAATAACAGGGTTTAAAGTAAATCTTTTTATTAAGCTTTCCAAGCCAAGTAAATAAACAAACATTTTCCCTAAAAGCAAAAATCCCGCAATTAAAGCGGGATTTTTATTCATGACTAAATGAAAGATTTAGACCTAGAACGGTACATCATCATCGTCAAAATCATTGGGTGCGTAGGCGGGTGCTTTTTGCGGTTGTGGTTTAGGTTGACCTCCCATTGGCGCCACATTTTGATGCCCCATTGGGTTTCCTTGAGGGTTTCCTTGTGGTTGTCCCATAGGTTGTTGCGGGCGCTGTTGTGGTGCTTGACCAAAGCCACCTTGACCACCCATATTTCCACCCATTGGCGCAGCTTGGTTCATATTACCAAATGCAGCATCTCCGCCACCTTGACGATTACCACCGCCCAACATTTGCATATTGCCGTCATAACCGCTTAATACCACTTCTGTGGTGTAACGGTCTTGACCATTCTGGTCTTGCCATTTACGTGTTTGCAATTTACCTTCTAAATAAACCTGAGAACCCTTAGTCAAATACTGACCCGCAATTTCAGCCAGCTTGCCAAAAATAGAGACTCGGTGCCATTCGGTTTTTTGTTGTTTTTGACCTGTGTTTTTGTCGTTCCACTCTTCCGACGTGGCAACACTTAAATTAGCAATGGCATTCCCATTAGCTGCATATTTAACATCTGGATCTTGGCCTAAAGTACCAACAAGAATGACTTTATTTACACCACGCATATTAAGGGCTCTCTTTTAACTTCGTTTTTGACTGTTTTCAATATAATCGATCAATGTAACTTCATTGACGAGTTTTCTATCTATTTTAAAGTAGACTCTCTGTTCTTCCGCAAGCACCACTGCTTCATAAATTCCATCGTATTCAAGCAGGGCGTTTTCAATCTCTTTTACTTCATTTGGTTGAATATTTTCAATGGGAACAGAAGCAATACTTAAAGGTAACGGTTTTTCCATTGTTGCGGCGGCAAATAACCAAACCAACCCGATTACGGTTGTGAACATGAAGACACCATTATAACCATAATGCTGATAAAAATATCCCCCTAAAAAGCCGCCGATTGCCGCACCAATAAACTGGCTGGTTGAGTAGACACCGCTGGCTGTTCCTTTCTTATCTGCAGGCGATTGCTTGACAACTAAAGAAGGTAATGAGGCTTCTAAAAGGTTGAAGGCGGTAAAGAAAATCAGCAACAGTAAAAATAGCATCCAGAAGCTTTGCTCTAGTAAACCAAAAGCCAGCTGCATGGCGGTGATAGTGGCAATCGCCCCCACAAACACTTGCTTCATGCGGCCTTTACTTTCAGCCTGAATAATAAAAGGCACCATTAAGATAAATGACAGCAACATGACTGGGAGATAGATTTCCCAGTGTTCGGAGCTTGCAAGCCCTGCCGCATCACGCAAGGTTAACGGCAGCACCACAAACATGGCGGTGAGCGTGGCATGCAGAACAAATACACCTAAATCTAAACGTAACAGTTGCGGGTGTTTTAATAGCTCAAAAAATTGAGTGGGATCGGCTTCGGCTTCACGCTGGAAACTCTGCTTTTTGATTTCCGGCATGGCAAATTTAACCAATAGAATGCCTATCAGAGCCAGTAGTGCGGTCGCCCAGAAAATACCACGTACACCAAACCAGTTTGCCAATACAGGCCCTGCCACCAATGACAAGGTAAATGACAAACCAATGGTCATTCCCACAATCGACATGGCACGCAAGCGGAATTGTTCGGACACTAAATCAGCGGTGGCTGCCATCAACACTGCAGCGACCGCGCCCATTCCTTGAATGGCTCGACCAATAATCATCATCTCAATAGAGTCGGCGGTGGCACAAACAATGGAACCAATCATAAACACCAACATGCCGAGCATGATTAAGGGCTTACGGCCGAATTTATCCGACATAATGCCATATGGAATTTGCAGTGCCGCCTGAGTAAGCCCGTAAATACCGATGGCAATACCGATTTGCAAACCGGTAATGCCATCAAATTCGGCTTCTGCAAAAATGGCAAAAACCGGAAAAATCATAAACAGCCCGAGCATACGGGTAGAAAAAATACCGGCTACCGAGAAAGCAGCTCTTCTTTCAACTGGGCTCATGGTTTTAGGTGCTTCACTCATCATAAATTCGTTTGGTCCGCTTTCTGGTTAACTAATGTAGCTGTGTTTATTTCTTAGCTTTATTATTTTGTTATTTTTTTATTATTTTTAATGTGCTGTTTTAATGAAGTGGCAGATTATAACATTCTGGATATAGACAATCGCTATAATCAAATTATCAATAATTACTTTAACGTTAGTCATTCAGGAGCCATCTGCATGAAACAGTCTAATTACCTTGATTTACGTCATTCTCATTTTTCTAAATTCATGGTTGGTTTATTTGGTTTTGTATTGCTAATGAGCGGCCCGCTAACCCCTGCGGCAGCGGATAAAGAGGTGCAAGGAAATAAAGTCAACTTTAGTATTACCGAAACCCAAACGGTGAATAACGACAACATCAGCATTACTTTTAGTCGCCTTGAAGAAGCGGTTTCACCCGAGGCGGTAGCCAATAAAATCAATCAACAGATGCAAGCAGCCGTGAATGTGCTTAAGTCTTACCCTGATATAGTCGTGCAGACCTCTCAATACAATATTTACCCGGTGTATAAAAAACAGGTGATTAGTCATTGGCGTGGGCAGCAGAGTTTGATTTTAACCTTGGAAAACAAACCAGGCTTGGTGCAGATTTTAGCGAAACTACAACCTTACCTAGCCTACAACTCCATGCAATTTGGGGTTTCTGAGCGAGTGCAAAACCAGATCAAGAGCAAATTGATTGATCAGGCGATTTACAACTTTCGCATGCAAGCAGAGCGCATAGCTAAAGGTTTTAATGCCCTAAATTACCGAATTTTGGAAACCCATATCAATAGCAATGGCGCATCCCAACCTAGACCTTATGTTGCCCGCGCAGAAATGGCGATGATGGCGGATAGTGTTGCTCCGGCTATGAAGGCGGGGCAAAGTAAAATCAATGTCACTATTTCCGGCACGATTCTTTTACCTTACTAAGTCATTACAAATAGGTAAAAACCAAAATAGTTACCGTATCTGAAGCAGAATCGGCCTATGCTAAGAATCGTTTTTTCACTCTTGTCAGATAAATCGTTTTCTCTAGCTTTGTTATAATGAGCGATTGTTTTGAATTTAACGGTAGCTTACAAAATGCTCGAAGAAATTGTCATCCGCGGCGCGCGTACCCATAACCTTAAAGATATTGACGTTACTCTGCCTAGAGACAAACTCATTGTCATTACCGGATTGTCTGGTTCTGGTAAATCTTCACTCGCGTTTGACACTATCTATGCCGAAGGTCAGCGCCGTTATGTAGAGTCACTTTCTGCCTATGCGCGTCAATTCCTTTCGGTAATGGAAAAGCCGGATGTCGACCATATTGAAGGTTTGTCACCCGCGATTTCGATTGAGCAAAAATCAACTTCACACAATCCACGTTCTACCGTAGGAACTGTGACCGAAATCTACGACTATTTGCGTTTGCTCTTTGCCCGTGCCGGAACACCGCGCTGCCCCACCCATGGTTGCGACTTAGAAGCACAAACCGTCAGCCAAATGGTTGACCACACTTTGGAATTGCCGGAAGGCAGTAAATGCCTGCTGATTGCCCCGATTGTGCGCGGTAAAAAAGGCGAACACCATACCCTGCTGGATGAACTGCAAGCGCAAGGTTTTATTCGCGCTCGTATTGATGGTGAAATCAAAGAGCTGGACGGCAGCATTGCCTTAGACAAAAACAAAAAACATGACATTGAAGTCATTGTGGATCGCTTCAAAATTCGTGCTGACATTAAGCAACGTTTGGCAGAATCCTTTGAAACTGCTTTACGCTTGGCGGATGGAATTGCCCAAGTCTTACCAATGGATGAAGATGATGATTTTGAACTACTGTTCTCAGATAAATTCGCCTGCCCGCATTGCGGCTATTCGGTACCAGAATTAGAACCCCGCATCTTCTCTTTCAACAATCCGCATGGCGCCTGCCCGACTTGTGATGGTTTGGGAGTTAAAGAAACCTTTGATCCAAGCCGAGTAATTACCCACCCAGAATTGAGTTTGGCCGGTGGAGCGATTCGCGGTTGGGATCGTCGTCATAAATACTATTACGACCTGTTAAAAGCGGTGGCGGATTATTATGAATTTGATATTGAAACGCCTTGGCAAGAACTGAGCGACAAAATCCAAAAGATTATTCTGCAAGGTTCGGGGCGTGAAAAACTCCCTTTACCGCATGGACGCTATAGCCAAACGCGCCGTTTTGAGGGCGTAATTCCTAATATGGAACGCCGTTTTGCCGAGACCGAAAGCAAAGCGGTGCGTGATGAACTGGAAAAATACCGTATTAGTGAACCCTGTAAGAGTTGTCACGGTACTCGCTTAAATCAAGCAGCACGCCATGTGTTTATAAATGACTACAGCCTACCCAGCTTAACTGAACTACCCGTAGGTGAACTGCATGAAATTTTCAGTTCATTAGAGCTAGCGGGTGCCAAAGGTAAAATCGCCGCAAAAATCATTAAAGAAGTACATGACCGTCTAACATTCTTGGTGAATGTCGGGCTAAACTATCTAACCCTTAATCGTTCTGCCGATACTCTCTCCGGTGGTGAAGCGCAGCGCATTCGTTTAGCCTCGCAAATCGGTGCGGGGCTGGTTGGCGTAATGTATGTATTGGATGAGCCTTCCATTGGGTTACACCAGCGTGATAATGACCGCCTATTAGCGACTCTTACCCACCTTCGCGATCTAGGTAACACGGTAATCGTGGTAGAACATGATGAAGATGCCATTCGCGCTGCGGACTATGTATTGGATATTGGTCCCGGTGCCGGGATTCATGGTGGCCGTATTATGGCGCAAGGAACGCCAAAAGAAGTCACCAACAACCCAGATTCTTTGACTGGTCAGTTCCTAAAAGGTAGCCGTAAAATCGAATTGCCTGAAGAACGTTTAAAACCACAAGACAAGTGGTTGGAAATTCACGGTGCACACGGCAATAACCTCAAAAATGTTGACCTAAAAATTCCAGCTGGTTTGTTGACATGTGTAACCGGTGTATCTGGCTCAGGTAAATCGACCTTAATTAATAGCACCCTCTCCAAATTAGCTGCCAATCAGTTAAACAAAGCGCAACTTGCAGTGGCACCTTATAAAGAAGTTACTGGCTTTGAACACTTTGATAAGTCGGTGAATATTGACCAGTCCGCTATTGGTCGAACAC
>JAASTL010000099.1 GCA_021767305.1 Piscirickettsiaceae bacterium
CCAAATAAGGACCTTCAATTAAATCTATACAGTAAGGCACCGCTGGGAATACGGCTTCCAAGCATTCGCCAATGGCGGATGGCTTACCCGGTAAGTTGATGATTAAAGCGCTCCCCCGCGTTCCTGCAATTTGACGGGAAAGAATCGCTGTAGGCACATATTGCAAAGAGACAGCACGCATTTGCTCGGCAAAACCATCTAAAATTTTATCGCATACTTTTTCGGTTGCCTCTGGAGTGACATCACGTTTAGCCGGGCCGGTACCACCAGTGGTCAGAACCAAACAACAGCCTTCGTTATCAATCATCTCAATTAAAGTTTGTTCAATCAGCGGCTGCTCATCCTCGATTACTTTGGCAACAGCGGTCCATTCATTACTCAATGCATTACCAATCCACTCTTGCATGGCTGGGCCACCTAAGTCTTCATACTCTCCTCGGCTGGCGCGATCAGACACCGTAACAAATCCAATCTTAATCTGATTATTTTGCATTTTTATCCTTTCTCAAGCTTGAATAGCGAAAAACGTGACCACATATAATAACCCATTCGAATCCGTGATTGAGAGCTTTGATTTTTTCAAGTTCTTAACAAAAACCCAATAAGAGATGTTATGACAGATAAAAAACACAACGATGTAAACAACGACGTGACTATCGAAGACATCGACAATAAAAACGAGCTACAGAATACCTTTAATACCAGCGTAGAAAAAACGAAAGCAGATAACGCCTCTACAAATGTTGAGTCTGAGCCCTCAGCAAAAGAGCAAGATTCTCAGCCGGAACAAACAGAGCAAGCAAAGCAAGAAGAACAGCCAGAACAGCAACTTAAAATGGAAATCGATGAAGATGAAATCAAAATCGAAGTTGATGAAGCCTTGGCAGAAAACTGATTCAAACTGCAAATGCGGTTCTGGAAGGCGAGCATATTGCCAACCCCGGGAGTATTTTTGGTCAACTCGCCAAGCCGGATTTAACCATTCCCAGAGATATTTACCTGCTGCCAGTTAAAGAACGCCCTTTCTTTCCGGGGCAGCAGTTGCCTGTATTGTTAAACAAAGATGCCTGGGGAGAAACCTATGAAGCCATCAAAGCCGGTAAATGCAAATACATCGGCATTATCTTTGTGGCTACCGATGACCACCATAATGCGGTTCCAGAAGACTTTAGCGGCACTGGAACACTGGTCAAAATCCATGACCCCAAAGTTAAGGATGATTATATTCAGTTGATTGCTGAGGGGCTAAAACGTTTTGAGATTGATACTTGGATCAATACTCAAGCGCCTTATCGTGCCAGCGTAACCTATCCTGCCGATGTGATTGATGGTTCCGATAAAGAGTTCAAAGCTTATGGTTTGGCCATTATGAACGCCTTTAGAGAGCTATTGCCACTCAACCCGCTCTACAGTGAAGAACTGAAATATTTCTTAAACCGTTACAGTGCCAGCGAACCATCGCAATTAGCGGATTTTGCCGCCGGCCTGACCACCGCGGAAAATGAAAAACTACAAGACATTCTTGATACCCTAAACCTAGCTGAGCGTATGGAAAAAGTGCTCGCCTTGTTTAAACAGGAAATTGAGGTCACCAAGCTGCAGTTCAATATACGTGAACGTGTAGAAGAAAATCTCAGCGACCATCAACGTGACTTCTTTTTGCGCCAGCAACTCAAAGAGATTCAAAAAGAGTTGGGTATGGTCAAAGATGATCAAACCCTTGATACAGATCGCTTTAGAGAACGTATTGAAAAACTCACTTTATCTAAAGAAGCGGAGAAAAAAGCCGAGGAAGAACTTAGCAAACTTGGCATGTTGGATCCGCAATCGCCAGAGTATGGAGTGGCGCGTAACTGGTTAGATTGGCTCACCCAATTACCTTGGGGACAATACAGTGAAGACCTATTGGACTTAACCCGAGCACAAAAAATTCTGGATAAAGGGCACGATGGCCTTGAAGATGTTAAAGATCGTATCTTGGAGTTTTTAGCGGTTGGCGCTTTAAAAGGTGAAGTATCCGGTTCCATTATCTGTTTGGTTGGCCCTCCAGGTGTTGGGAAAACCTCAATTGGTAAATCCATTGCCGAATCTTTAGGGCGCAAGTTCTACCGTTTTTCGGTTGGTGGGATGCGTGATGAAGCGGAAATTAAAGGTCATCGCCGCACATACATTGGTGCCATGCCGGGTAAATTCATTCAAGCTTTAAAAGATTGTGAAACCGCAAACCCGGTTATTATGCTAGATGAAATCGATAAGATTGGTGCCTCCTACCAAGGTGACCCCGCCTCAGCCTTATTGGAGGTGTTAGACCCTGAACAGAACAGCGAATTTATGGATCACTATATGGACATCCGTTTTGATCTTTCCAAAGCGGTGTTTGTCTGTACAGCTAATACTTTGGACACTATTCCGGGGCCACTACTTGATCGCATGGAAGTGATTCGCTTATCAGGTTATATAACCGAAGAAAAAGTGCAGATTGCCAAACATCATCTCTGGCCAAATCTGTTGGCAGAATCCGGTTTAACTAAAGAACAGGTGCAAATCACTACGCCGGCGATTCGTCATGTCATTGAAGGCTATGCACGTGAAGCCGGTGTGCGTAATCTGAAAAAACAACTCGCCAAACTGATTCGTAAACTGGCCATTAAGTTTGTTAAACAAGACTTAAAAAGTACCCGAATTCATGTCAATGAACTTGAAGAGATGTTGGGACAACCCCGTTTTACGCTAGAAAAAACCAATCTACAAATAGGTACTATTACGGGCTTAGCTTGGACTTCTATGGGTGGCGCCACTTTGAATATTGAAGCCAGCCGTGTGCATACCTTGAATCGTGGCTTTAAACTTTCTGGGCAATTGGGTGAGGTCATGCAGGAATCTGCTGGCATTGCTTATAGTTTTATCTCTTCTAATCTAGATAAATACAAAGCCGATCCGGAGTTCTTTGATAAAGCATTTGTACACTTGCATGTGCCGGATGGTGCGACACCCAAAGACGGCCCGAGTGCGGGTGTTACTATGGCCACCGCCCTGCTCTCATTGGCGCGCGATGAGTCGATTAAATCGCCACTGGCAATGACAGGGGAACTGAGCTTGACCGGTCAAGTTCTTCCGGTGGGTGGGATTCGTGAAAAGGTCATCGCCTCGCGCCGTATAGGCATTAAAGAGGTCATTTTGCCGGAAGATAACCGTAAGGATTATGAAGAGTTACCAGATTACTTGAAAGAAGAAATGAAGGTGCACTTTGCCAAACATTTTGACGATGTCGCCCGCTTAACCTTTAATGTGCGCAGTAAATCTTTAGCGCTGAAAACCTATTTGGCACATAAAGAAGAAGAGGCTTTAAATACGCATCATTGATTTGGTCTATGGTCGATGGTCTATGGTCTATGGGTTGATGCAAACAACCAACAACTAACGACTAACGACCATTGACTAAAATCAATCCTTAAAGCTATAGGACATTAATGCAGAGCGAATTTCGGAGATAACCGTGTCTGGAATCATCAATTCATTAATACCATCTTTCTCAAATTGACTCATTTCTCCGCCGCGATAAGCACCTAAAGAAATCTCGGCAACGATGGCATTGGCAATCTTTATCATGGCCACCATAGAACGCACCTTATCGTCTTTTATGCGATCACATTGTGCGGTGTGATGCAGCATAATGGCATTGAGCATAGGTACCGGCAAACGCCATTTTTGTCCCATCAGCACGCCAATTACGGCATGATTAGAACCGTAAGTTTGTTGTTCTTTAGCCATGACTGAGACCGGTAATGACATGGATGAACGGAATAGCGGTTCATATTTATCTTGGTTAATCGATGCCAACATTAAAGCGCCTGCATTATGGAATAAACCCAGCATATAGGCTTCGTCACGCGATACGCCTTCGACCCACTCAGAAATATCTGCCATACAGAAAGCCACGTCCACACTGTGATCCATAATGTCTTTGAAAAGACCGCCGCTACCGAACAGATTTTTCAAAGCGGAAGCTACCACTAAGTTATAAATATTATCCAAGCCCATTACATTGACGGCATCACGAATCGATTTAACCGGTTCTTTGAGTTTAATGACAGGGGAATTAACAATGCGCATCACCTCGCCCGATAGGGTGGTATTCATTTCTATGATTTGCGCGACCGTGGCGAGACTACCGAATTTACTTTTTATCTCTTTATCCAAGGCTAAGACTTCTTGCGGAATTTCCGGAATCTTATGACCTTGAATCGCCCTCATGGCTTGTTTAAGTTTTTCTTGTATCAACGCTGGGTTTCTCTTAAAACGCAGCACATTGCTACGATTGCTGTTCTTGTTCTTCTATGCGCTCTATGGCTTGTTTGATTAAAGGCAAAACACGTTGCTTAATCAACGGTTGCGCAGCGGCATTTGGATGTAAAGCATCAGCTTGCATCAACTCAGGATCTAGTGCGACAGGTTCTATGAAAAATGGATCAAATAACAGCGAATATTTATTAGCAATATCGCGATACATTTTTTGAAACAGTTGTTCATATACCGGGCCATAATTGGTTGGCAAACGCACCCCTAACAATACCACCTGGCAATTATGGCTGGCATTGAGGCAAGATTTTGCCATCTTTTCCAAGTTTGACTGCGTTACTCTTAAATCCTGTCCTCTTAAAGCATCATTTGCACCAAGTTCAATGATTAACAGGCTGGGTTGATGTGTCTGCATTAGGCTCGGTAATCTTTGCGCCCCACCAGAGGTAGTTTCACCACTAATACTGGCATTCACCACTTTTGCCGGCGAAATTTCCTTACTCATTAAATTTACCCAGCCCTGCTCAGCATCAATACCATAAGCAGCACTCAAACTATCACCTAGCACTAACACAGTTGGTTTTGAGACCTGTGTTTGAACTGATGCCAGATTCATCTTTTGTTCATTGTGAGGCGCTTGCGGTTGCGCTTGGCTTAGCATAGGATTGAAGAGTATCAATGCACTCAAAAAAAGAGTGACTGAGAATTTTAACCAACTGGACGCATGGGGTTTATTTTGCAAGAGAGTCAGCCAAAAACGGACGTTAAACCAATTATTGAGTTGCGTGATGTGCATTATCAGGTTCCTTCAGATGAGGGGGATTTAGATATATTAAAAGGCTGTGACTTGAGTGTCCAGCCACAAGAGATTGTTGCCATTATCGGTCGCTCTGGCTCAGGTAAATCAACGCTCCTCTCTCTTATGGCGGGTTTAGAAAAGCCGACTGCTGGTGAAATTACCATGCTAGAACGTCCTTTGCATTTATGTAGTGAAGATGAACGTGCACAAATTCGTGCGCAAAAAGTCGGTTTTATCTTTCAAAATTTTCAGCTCATGCCAAGTATGACGGCACTGGAAAACATCCTCATGCCGCTGGAACTTTTTCAAATTGATAATGCTAGAGTCTTAGCTCTAGAGGCATTAGAAA
>JAASTL010000100.1 GCA_021767305.1 Piscirickettsiaceae bacterium
AATGGCATCTAAACCAGCATAGTTTAAAGAGCTACTGGCTTTTTCTTGTACTGCAGGTTTAGCATGATAAGCCACAGAGAGACCAGCTTCATTCATCATTAAAAGGTCATTTGCACCATCACCAACGGCAATGACTTGGCTTGGTTTGATGTTTAACTCTTGGCAAAGTTCAAATAAAAAATCTGCCTTGGCTTGAGCGCCAATAATTCCGCCTTCAACTTCTCCCGTTAAATGACCATTCTCTTGCGCTAAAACATTGGCTCGAGTGAAGTCTAAGCCCAGTTGTTTCTTTAATTGTTCGGTGAAAAAGGTAAAACCGCCTGATACTAATGCGAATTTAATATCTTTTGATTTTAAACCACTAATCCACTTTTCTGCCCCCGGGTTTAGGGTTAGACGATCGTTGTAAACATACTGTAAAGCGGTTGTATCTAAGCCTTTTAACAGCGCAACACGTTCTGTTAAAGACTCTTCAAAGTTGAGTTCACCACGCATTGCCGCTTCGGTAATTGCAGAGACTTGAGGTTTTAAATCAACATAATCTGCAATCTCATCAACACACTCAATGGAGATTAAGGTTGAATCCATATCACTAATAACGAGTTTGATTTGAGAACCATCAAAACCGTCTGGCAAGATATTGACATCAACCTTAATTTCATCGGCTAGCTTTTTGGCTTCTTCATAGGAAACCTGTTTTTCTATAGTCAGACGAAAATGGTTGTTGATTCTTTCTGGCTTGCCAAATTGACCATACAGCCTTTCAATGACACGGCTCTGTTCGTAGGTTAGAGAGTTACTGTGGATAATGATGGTGCTCATAAATTTTCCTGTCATTAGTTTGCTTAAGGAAGGGCTCGTTAAATAGTCGACTATTTAGCTTTCGCTAACCGGCACAACTTGAGTTTTTGCCAGCCTATCTTGTAAAAGCTGCTGGCTGCCAAAAAATAGTCCAATCCAGCCAATAGGAAACAGTAGCATAGTCCAAACAAATCTTAAATTAGCATGGTAGCGACTTAATAAGGTTCCGTTTTCAGTCAGCAGTTGAAGTTTCCAGGTTCTTAAGCCAGGGGTTTGCCCAGATTGCAGCCAAAAATAAGTAAGGTAAACGTAGGTAATGGCGATCATATAGATTTGAAAAGCCAGTGTAATCGCGGGTTTGTCTGCAAAAGAACCGCCTTGCCAGATTACAAAAGGAATGGCTGCGGCAAACCAAACAGCTAACAGCAACAAGAGATCATATAGGTTGGCAAAAAGTATTTTCAGTCCGCTCATGGGTGCAAGTTTTTTATGATTCGCTTAAAATTCCGCATATTGTACACTAAATATCTTGTTATCTAGTTCATCACATAATGCTTAACGTATGAGAACAAGTTGATTTAAAGATTTTATGAAAATACCGCAATAAAAAGGAAATTGTTTTGAATCTAATTGCAGATGATTTAGGTTTAAGCACCATCGTTGCCGGCTGGTTGATTTTATTATCATCACTCGTCTGGGCTTTAAAAACCGCACCCTGGCATAAAATTGATGGTGATAGGGGAGCGCAACATGTCTTGCTGGCAATGACCGTCATCGTGTTTTTTGTTTGGCAGTTTTCCGCCGCATTGGATAATGGCTTGAACTTCCACTTTTTATTGATGACATTGCTAGCGTTAATGTTTGCACCGCAGTTTGCCATTATGAGTATGGTTTTAGCCATGGTCGGTGTGACTTTTCAGTCAGATCTCGGGTGGTTGGCTTTAGGTATTAATGCAACCCTAATGGGGGTGATACCGATTGCGATTACTTGGTTGATGTTTAAGCTAGGCGCCAAATTTTTAGAAGCGAACTTTTTTGTCTATGTGTTTTATAACGGGTTTTTCTCAGCAGCCATCGGAGCGGTGGTTTCTTTAGCTTTGATTACCTTAGTAATGCTCATCAATGAAACGCATAGCTTGGAAACCTTAAAACAGAGCTTTATCCCATTTATTCCATTAATGGCGACTCCAGAAGGATTTGTAAACGGGATGATTTTAGCGGCATTGGTAATTTTGAAACCCAACTGGTTGACCAGTTTTCACGACCGAAATTATATTAACGGTAAGTAGTAATAAGCACGGAAAAGAGAGAGTAGGCGGCAAACGTGTTATTTCAAATGGTTGAGAAATGCGATCTTATAATTCAGTTTATGATAAATAAAAGTAGGTAAATATAGGTGAGTAAAGATAGGTGAGTAAAGATAGGTAAGCTTAGGGCTTAGGCAACAGAGTTATAAATTTCAGGCATAAAAAAACCGGCCGAGAGATAATTCTCTGGACCGGTTTTTTTATTTAGGAAATTATTATTTTTCCCAAGCAGCTTTCAAACCTTTCCAAGATTCAGTTTGAGCTACTTCAGCGTTAGCTGATTTGTAAGCTTCTTTAGCATATTTAAGTGCTGCAGCCTCATCACCTTTTTTCTTAGCTTCTTCAGCTTTAGCTAGGTAATGCTCAACGTATGGTTTTTTCATTTTCTTTTGCTTCCAAACGTTGTTGTTAGCTGCTGCTTTAGCGTGTGCTGCTTTAGCGGCATCAACATAATCAGAATAGCTAGTTGGATTAGATGCAGTTGCTGTACATCCAGTCATTGCTACTGCTGCTGCCAACATTGATCCGATCAATAATTTTTTCATGGGACTTCCTCCAGTTATAAGAGCATTAAGCTTGAGTCGCTTATATTTTTAGTATTTCGCAAATAATTGTAATCTTTGAATTCTCAAAGTAAAGGCTTATGCGAACACTTTTTTTGCTGTTTTCGCATAGATGCATACGTTATTAAGTTTACCCCGCCCCTGTCAATCTTTATAATACCTGCTATTAAATGAAAAACTTGTTGATTTTTAGCTGTTTTTACGCATTTTTTTGACGTAACTTATTGAAAATCATCAGGATTGTTTTTTGGCTATAAGCAAACGCTGTTATTTAGAAAAATAACTGATTAGCCTATAAGTATTTACATAAGGTAGAAAAAAATGAGAATTTTGCAAGATGCATTGACTTTTGATGACGTTCTTTTGGTTCCAGCGCACTCAACTGTGTTACCAAATGATGTGTCTTTAAAGACAAAACTAACTCGAGAAATTAGTCTGAACATTCCATTAGTTTCTGCCGCGATGGATACCGTTACCGAAGCTCGTCTTGCTATTTCAATGGCACAAGAGGGTGGTATTGGTATCATCCACAAAAACATGACCGTTGCTGAGCAGGCACATGTCGTTAGTAAAGTAAAAAAATATGAGCACGGTGTAATTGCTGATCCTGTGACGGTTCAGCATACCGATTCAGTAGCGGATGCGGTCAAAAAGACCAAAGCAAATCGCGTATCCAGTGCGCCGGTTATGGATGGTGATGATTTAGTCGGTATTGTTACGAGTCGTGATATTCGATTTGTTGATGACATGTCTCAAGCCGTTTCTATGATCATGACGCCAAAAGAAAAATTAGTAACGGTTAAAGAAAAAGAAGATCCTCAAGTTGTTTTGGATTTGCTTCATAAACATCGTATTGAACGTGTTTTGGTAGTAAATGATGATTTCAAACTGAAAGGGATGATTACCGTTTCTGACATGATGAAGCAGTCTCACCATCCACATGCTTGTAAGGATGCCGAAGGGCGTTTACGTGTTGGTGCCGCTGTGGGAACAGGTAAAGAAACCGATGAGCGTGTTGCCGCGCTTGTTGAAGCCGGTGTCGATGTCATCATTGTTGATACGGCTCATGGTCACTCTCAAGGGGTTATTGATCGTGTGGCTTGGGTTAAACAGAACTTCCCTGAAGTACAGGTTATTGGTGGAAACATCGCTACCGCTGAAGCGGCTTTGGATTTAGTGAAAGCAGGTGCGGATGGCGTTAAAGTGGGTATTGGTCCAGGTTCTATCTGTACTACTCGTATTGTTGCCGGTGTGGGTGTGCCTCAAATTTCAGCGATTTCAAATGTATCTAAAGCACTTGAAGGAACGGGCGTGCCAATGATTGCTGATGGTGGGCTGCGTTTCTCTGGTGATGTAGCTAAGGCCATTGTTGCCGGTGCTTCTGCTTGTATGATCGGTTCCATGTTTGCCGGTACAGAAGAGTCTCCAGGTGAAATCGAATACTACAAAGGTCGTGCTTATAAGTCATACCGTGGTATGGGTTCATTAGGCGCTATGGCGCAGCCATCAGGATCTTCTGACCGTTACTTCCAGGCTTCTAACGCGGAAGATAAATTGGTACCAGAAGGGATTGAAGGGCGCGTTGCTTATAAAGGTCCTCTGGCTCCAATCATTCACCAGTTAATGGGTGGTCTTCGTTCAAGTATGGGGTATACCGGTTGTCCAGATATTCCAACCATGAATAAAAAGCCTTCATTTGTCAGAGTCACTTCGGCGGGGATGACAGAAAGTCATGTTCATGACGTTACCATTACTAAAGAAGCGCCTAACTATCGTGTTTAATACACGAGTGAAATAATCTCTCCGGCAAGGCTTTTGTGATAATCGCAAAAGCCTTGTCTGCTTTTAAGAAACTGAATTTGGAAAATTTTATGTCACAACACAATATTCATGACCATCGTATCCTTATTTTGGATTTCGGATCTCAGTACACCCAGCTGATTGCTCGTCGTATCCGTGAAATTGGAGTTTACTGTGAAGTAGAACCATGGGATATCGAGGCCAAGGATGTTGAAGCCTTTGGGGCACGCGGCATCATTCTTTCAGGTGGCCCAGAAACAGTGATTGGTGATGATTCACCGGTTGCTCCGGATGTGGTCTTTAATCTTGGTGTGCCTGTTCTCGGTATTTGTTATGGCATGCAGACCATGGCACAGCAGTTGGGTGGCCAGGTTATCAATGCCTTGGAACATGAATATGGTTATGCCCAGGTACGCGCTCACGGCCATACTAAGTTTTTGATTGATATTGAAGACGAAGTCACGCCAGAGGGCTACGGCATGTTAGATGTATGGATGTCTCACGGAGATCGTGTCGATGCCATGCCAGAAGGCTTTAAGTTAATGGCGAGTACGCCTAACTGTCCAATTGCCGGTATGGCAAACGAAGAGAAGAATTTCTACGGCATTCAGTTCCACCCTGAAGTTACGCATACCAAGCAAGGTCAGCGCATGATTGAACGTTTTGTGGTTGATCTTTGTGGTTGTGAAAAGTTGTGGACAACGGAAAACATTATCGAAGACAGTATTGCTCGTATTCGTGAACAAGTGGGCTCTGACCAAGTCATGCTCGGTCTTTCTGGCGGGGTGGATTCCTCTGTAGTGGCAGCTCTTTTACATAAAGCCATTGGAGATCAACTGACTTGTGTATTTGTTGACCACGGTTTACTGCGTTACCAAGAAGGTGATCAGGTAATGGCGATGTTCGCTGAGAACATGGG
>JAASTL010000101.1 GCA_021767305.1 Piscirickettsiaceae bacterium
ACTCGGATAAGTGTTCCATAACCCCGCTATTACTCGAGCTAAACTTTGATACTGCGATGCGGTGTAAGGAATATGATCCGCCCCTTCCAGTTCAATCCCAATAGAAAAATCATTACAACGATCTTTACCTTTAAATTCTGAAACCCCTGCATGCCATGCACGTTTATGAAATGGCACAAACTGAATTACCGAGCCATCACGGCGAATAAATACATGCGCTGAGACTCGCAGATGTTGAATGGTTTCGTAGTAAGGGTCTTCAGCAGGATTAAGTTGATTAGTAAAGAGTTCAATCACTCCTGAACCTCCAAACTGATTTGGAGGCAAACTGATCCCATGTATCACAATTAATTCTATTTCTTCTGCAGCAGGACGCTCATCCTGGTTAGGACTTTCAATAAAACATGCTCCGCTAATCAAGCCATTTACAGCATCAATTTCAAAGCTTGGCCATTTTGCTTTTTGCAATTGATTTTCAGACTTGTCCTGTTTTCGATTTAAATTGAATTCGGCGTTTTCAGTCACTTTAGGATTATTCAACATGTTTCTCGATAAGGTGTAAAACCGACAAAAGAGGTTTTAGGTTTTGCTGCTGGGTTTGAATTTGGGTTTCGTTTATAATACAGCGCATTTTTTAGAATTGCTGAGAATAAACCCGTTGTAAGACTATAAATCTCAAGGCAGTAAATCTTTTATCTAAAACTGTAATCTAAACTTTCAGTGTGACGTTCATTGCGTCTAAACAATAATAAAGTGTAATTTCATGAATGACATTAACTATTTTGAAGACATCGAAACAACCGTAGCAACCGCTCTAAAAGAGGATATTAAAGGCGGAGATTTAACTGCTGATTTAATCCCCGATGAAGTTAATGCCATTGCCAATATTGTCTGCCGTGAAAACGCTATTATTTGTGGTCGTCCCTGGTTTGACGAAGTATTTCGCCAGGTTGATGAAAAAGCGGAGATTATCTGGCATTGCGAAGAAGGTGATAGTGTTACAGCTGACCAGCATATTTGTGAAATTCGCGGTAAAGCCAAGTCTATTCTTACGGCGGAAAGAACCGCATTGAACTTTTTACAAACTTTAGCAGGTACGGCAACCACGACAGCAACCTATGTAGAACAGCTCCAAGGTACGCAAACCAAATTGCTAGATACCCGTAAAACCCTACCTTGCCTACGTTTAGCACAAAAATATGCGGTCGCTTGTGGTGGCGGGCAAAACCACCGCATTGGACTTTATGATGCCATTTTAATTAAAGAAAACCATATTATTGCCGCAGGCGGCATAGCCGAAGCGGTCGGTATTGCCAAGTTCAAACACCCTGGTAAAACGGTGGAAGTCGAAACCGAAAACCTTGATGAAGTGAAGCAAGCCTTGGACGGCGGTGCAGACATCATTATGCTGGATAACTTCACCATTGAGATGATGCATGAAGCGGTTGAACTGGTTGAACATAAAGCCAAACTAGAAGTTTCTGGTAATGTCGAGATTCAACATCTTAAAGCGCTGGCCTTAACCCATGTCGACTTTATTTCTACTGGCGCCATTACCAAACACCTAAAAGCGGTGGATCTTTCCATGCGTTTTAAGATGACACGCTAAATAAAACGCAAAAATAAGCTTAATTTAACATCAGCTTAAAGTAGTAATATCACCACTATAGGCCGCAAATAAGCTAGACTATTTTTATGAGAGCTTTGCACGAGTGAATTCACGGCTAAAAAATGGATAAAATTCACCTGAATTGCGTTGAAAAACTGGCTAATAGCTAGCTATTAGCTGCATTTTTCGCCTTATTCAGTCAAATTTTCTCTCATTTTTAGCTCGCGCCCCACTCGTGCAAATCTCTCTTTATGTTTCAACTTATTAGTCTAGTTTCCACCCTGTCCTTACATGCAATGCTGCATGAAACAGTCAAAGTAAATGCAAATCCGTGCTGAAAATTGCCAGCGCATTTTATAAACTATCTTGAACCCAGTATTTTAAGAAATTTACCTATTTAGAGAGTCCATTCGTGAACGACCATCTGTTGATTCATCTCGTTATACTTTTATCGCTCGCTGTTTTTATTGTCGCGATTTCAAGACGTCTACATTTCCCACCTATTCTCGGTTATATCATTGTGGGTATTATTGTTGGCCCAAATGGTTACGGCTGGATTGAAAAAGAAGAAAACATCACCTTAATGGCAGAATTTGGGATTGTATTCCTGCTCTTTGCCATTGGTCTCGAATTTTCCTTTACGCAGATGATGTCGATGCGCAAACAGGTGTTTGGGCTTGGAACCGCACAGGTCTTTACCACTGCCATAATGGTCTATATCATCGCTAAAATTGCTGGACTTGACGACAACACTAGTGTGGTGATTGCTGGTGCTTTTGCCCTCTCTTCCACCGCCATTGTTATTAAACAGCTCACCGAACAATCTGAGATTCAATCTCGACATGGCCGTTCTGCAGTTGGCGTATTAATTTTCCAAGATATTATGGCAATCCCATTGCTTATCTTGATTCCTACCTTAGCCATGAACGAATCGGAAGCGGCGCTGACTTGGTCACTAACCTACGCCTTCTTAAAAGGGGTTTTGGTGGTGGTCATTATGCACCTTATCGGTAAATACTTACTGCGTCCTCTCTTCCATGAAGTCGCCTCAGCTAAGTCGCAGGAGCTGTTCACCCTCACTGTATTAACGGTTGCCATCAGTTCTGCCGCCTTTACTGAAGAGATGGGATTGTCTATGACGTTAGGAGCTTTCCTAGCCGGGATGATGTTGAGTGAAACCGAGTATCGTCACCAAATCGAATCGGATATTCGTCCTTTCCAAGACATTCTTTTAGGGCTGTTCTTTGTTACTGTAGGAATGATTATCTCTATGGAAATGCTGTTTGATTATTTCGGCATAATCATTCTACTGACTGCCGCCATTATTCTGCTTAAGGGTGGCGTCATCTACATCATCTCAAGAATCTTTAATAAAAATGGTGGCGTTTCCCTGCGTATTGCATTGTCTTTAGCGCAGGTTGGTGAATTCGGTTTGGTACTGATGACACTCGCTTTTACCTTCAATCTACTACCTGAAAAAATTGGTAATATCCTTCTTACCTCGGCAGTGTTGAGTATGGCAATTGCACCTTTCTTAGTGAAGTTTAATGGTCGTATTACCAAATTCATTCACAAAGGCTCTTATGAAAAAGGTCACCATGAGATTGAAAACACCATATCTGAAGATACTAAACACTTTAAAGACCATGTAATCCTATGTGGATTTGGACGTGTCGGTCAGACCGTAAGCCGCTTTTTACATAACTCTAATAAACGATTTATTGCGTTGGACATGGATATTAAACGTGTGCACGAAGCCCGTGCCGCAGGTGAAAGTGTTTATTATGGAGATGCCGCTAAAGAAACTATTTTGGATGCAGCGTCTTTAGATAAAGCGCAATGTGTCATGATTACTTTTAGTGATTTCCACTCTGCCATCAAAATTCTGCACACAATTCGTCATTTAAATAAAAAGATTCCAATCTTAGTCAGAACGATAGATGATTCTCATGTAAATGAGTTTATTGAAGCGGGAGCCACTGAAGTTATTCCGGACATTTTTGAATCCAGTATTATGTTGGCCTCACACCTAATGTTAATGATTGGCGAGCCACCGCATAAGGTTCTTAAAGAAACACGTCAAATCCGTAAAAACCGCTATCAAACTTTAGCTAACTTCTATCCGGGTGAAGATGATAATCCTTTAGAACAGCACCAAGTGATGAAAGGAATCATACACAGTATCTTGCTTGAAGAAGGCAGTTACGCAGTCGCTAAAACACTTAAAGAACTGGATTTATCGCAGTTTGATGTCAAAGTCGAAGCGATTAAGCGTGGTCATGTTCGAGGTGAAAATCCGGCTGGAGAAACGCAGATGCGTGTGCATGACCACTTAGTCGTGAGTGGGCTGGCAGAAGACATTGAGAAGGTGGAAGTATTTGTTAAAACCGGTAAAGTAAAAGGGCCTAAAACTGCGTAATTTGCTAGCCTTCATTGAAGTTTATTGCAAATAGTCGACTCTGAATAAAGTTAAGTATTAATAATCTCAGTTATTCAACTCAACTACTTATTAATTACCCATAGTTTAATCATTGATTACTTATTCACTTATCGGATTCAATCCAAATCAGTGATGCCATGCGGCCGGTTTGACCATCTCTGCGGTAAGAAAAAAAGTCCTGTTCCTGACCATAAGAACAGAGCCCACTCTTAATTACAGAATCTATTCCTAACTGCTGCATTTGGGTAGCTGCAATGCTAGCTAAATCAGCATAATACTTATCTTTTTGTTCCTTATTGGCGACAAAATATTCCGCAAATGTCGCATCTAAATCAACAAACGCCTGCCAAACATCCTGCCCGACTTCAAAATGTGCTTGCGATATTGATGGACCAATCCATGCCGTGAGGTTTTGCGGTTGAGTTGGTAAGGCTTTAATTGTCTTGGTGACTATTTGATTAGCCAAACCTTTCCAACCAGCATGAATCGCAGCCACCACAGAACCATCTTTAGCTGCTAGCAAAATAGGTAGGCAGTCAGCCGTCATCACCACAGCCACCTGACCCGCTTGCTGAGTCCAACTTGCATCGGCAATGGGAGGTACAGTGGATGAGGGTTTGGATGAACTGCTAAACTGCCCTAAATCAATGGCAATATCGGTGTGCTCTTGCTGCAGCCAAAAGGGAGCAGCGGGCAAGTTTAAACGCTTTAATAAGTCGGCTCTATTATGCTTAACATCATTAAGCTGGTCGCCCACATGAGTTGCTAAGTTAAAACTAGCATAAGGCGCTTTAGAAACCCCGCCCTGCCTCACTGTAAAAGCAGCGCGTATATTCGGAGGTAGCTGCCAATCTGTTATGGGTACAACACCAGACTCTGCTTTATTCTGGGATATCGTCATCTGTTACCCACTCAACTTCTACGCCATAGTCATCGTATTCATAGTCGTCATAGCCTAAATCATCTGTTTGCATCAACTCTATGTCTTCGCGAAGAATATCAATCAGCTCGAGCATGTCTTCAGGCATATTTGCCTTCCATTTCATAATCTTACCGCTAACTGGATGAGTCAAACTCAAGGCACCGGCATGCAATGCTTGACGATGAAAGCCTCGTAGATAGCTAACAAATTCTTCATGCATCCTTTTAGGAATACGGAAACGCGATCCATAAACGGGATCCCCAACCAAGGGATAGCCTAAATGTGCCATATGCACTCGTATTTGGTGGGTTCGCCCCGTTTCTAGTTTGACTCTAATTCGCGAGTGGGCACGAAAATGTTCAAGTACTCGATAATGAGAAACCGCT
>JAASTL010000102.1 GCA_021767305.1 Piscirickettsiaceae bacterium
CTGCCGTGTTTATTGAAATGTTGGAAGTCATTCTTTATTGGGCCAACCAAGGTGCGGATATTCTTCGTTTAGATGCGGTTGCTTTTTTGTGGAAAAAAATTGGCAGCACTTGTCAAAATGAACATGAAGCCCATTTGATTTTGCAGCTTATGAAAGATTGTTGTCAAGTGGTCGCACCGGGCGTGCTATTTATTGCCGAGGCGATTGTTGCGCCATCAGAAGTGACGAAGTATTTCGGTGAAGATGCGGTAATTGCTAAAGAGTGCGAAATTGCTTATAACGCCACCTTTATGGCGCTTATGTGGGATGCGGTAGCCACTAAGAATGCCAACCTATTAACGCAAGGTATTAAGAGTCTTCCAGTGAAGTTAGAGCGCGCTACATGGCTGAATTATGTGCGTTGTCATGATGATATTGGTTTAGGTTTTGATGATCGCGATATTATGCAAGCCGGCTATAACCCGCAATCACACCGTCGTTTTTTAATTGATTATCTTACGGGCCGGTTTGCAGGGTCTTATTCTCGAGGTTTACCTTTTGCGGAGAATTTTAAAACCGGTGATTCACGTATTTCCGGCTCTTTGGCCTCGTTGGTCGGTTTGCAATATGCGCTTGAAAACAACGATGTCGAAGCCATTGAAAACTCAATAAAAATCATACTGTTACTTAATAGTATGATTCTCTCTTTTGGTGGGATTCCATTACTCTACTATGGTGATGAAATAGGTACTCTGAATGATGATTCCTATTTGGATGACCCCAATAAAATGGATGACAATCGCTGGGTACATCGACCAAAACTGAATTGGCAAAAAGCCGAAAAACGTCATACCCCGGGTACGGTGGAGTTTGAGATATTCTCAGGTATTAAAAAGATGGCTTGCATACGCAAAGAGATAGATGTGTTTGCCGACTTTAATAACCGAGAATTAGTTGATGTAGGCAACCCGAATCTATTTGTGTTTAACCGTTTTAATCCGTTGAAATCTAATGACCGAGTATTAGTGGTAGCCAACTTTAATGACAAACCACAAACACTGGATTTAGAAGATGTGGTCAGTTGGGGTAGTTATACTCAAGGTGAACTATTTGACCTTCACACTCGTCAAAAACCAGAAATCTATAACAATACTTTAGTCATTCCAAGTTTTGGTTTTTACTGGCTAAGAGAGATGTAGGGTTGGAGATCTAAGTTTGAGATCTAAGTTTGAGATATAAATTGCTAACCTCGAGAACACTGAAAACTTTTAAAGGAGATTTATGCATTGGCAAAATGCGGTTGACCAAGCCATTGAGTTACGTCACTGGTTTCATCAACACCCTGAACTAACTTGGGAAGAGCAGCATACCGCAGCAAAGATACGTCAGTGCTTGGATGAGTGGAATATTCCTTGGCGAGCTTGTGCAGAATTGGGAACAGTAGCGACTCTTGCCAAAGAGAAGTCGGGTCAGCACATCGCCTTACGTGCCGATATGGATGCCTTGCCAATTGAAGAAAAAGCCTCACTGGATTTTATTTCACAAACGCCGGGTAAGATGCACGCTTGTGGTCATGATGGGCATATGGCGGCATTATTGGGTACGGCTTTTTGGTTAAAACAGAAAGAATCAGAATTAGAAGGTCCGGTGAGTTTTATTTTTCAACCTGCTGAAGAAGGGGGGCATGGCGCCAAGAAAATGATAGAAGATGGCGCCTTAGAAGGTGTTGATATGATTTTTGGCTGGCATAATTGGCCCGCCATGCCTTTTGGTAAAGCAGCGTGTCCAGATGGCCCGGTGATGTCGAGTAACGGCAGTTTTCAAATCGAAGTTGAGGGTGTGGGTGGTCATGCCTCTCAACCGGAGGCCTGCAAAGATCCGCTGTTGGCGGCTTCGGCTATTAACTTAAATTTACAACAGATTGTCAGCCGGCGTTTACCGCCGCAATCAGCTGCGGTAATAAGTGTGACCAGTATTGTTGCGGAATCAAGCGTTACCATTATTCCGCAAAGCGTCAAAATGTCAGGCGGCATTCGCCTATCTGATCCCGATTTACGCACCGAAGTGAATCAATTAATCACTGAAATTGCGCAAGACACGGCCAAAAGTTATGGGGTAACTGCCAAAGTTGAGGTGTTTTCTCGTTATGATTCCACTATCAATGATGCAAGAGCGGCGCAGCAATACCGTGATGTTTTGCTTAGTGAACTCGGCGAAAGTTATAACGATATTGAATTAATGATGCCATTGATGGCGTCTGAAGACTTTAGTTACTATCTACAACAGGTTCCAGGGGCGTTTGCGTTGCTTGGAATGTCAGAACAACAGAACGGTGAAAGCCGTTTTCATTTCCCTTGTCATAATCCTTATTATGAATTCAATGACCGCCTTTTAGAAATGGTCATGAAAAATTTTTCTAAACTATCTGGCATTACTCCTGCTTAAGTAAAATTGTTGCACTATTTTGTGCAGCCACTTTATTTGAATGACAGGAGGGAAGTATGGATTGGTTTGAAGCCTATGAATCCGATATCCGTGCCTATAGTCGCGCGTATCCAGCAGTTTTTGTAAAGGGTGATAATGCCCGTCAAATTGATGAAGAAGGGAAGGAATATATAGATTTTTATGCTGGTGCAGGTGTGCTCAACTTTGGACACAATAATCAGAATATGACCAGTGCGATGGTCGAGTATTTACAATCAGGCGGCGTTATCCATACGCTGGATATGATGACACCGCCAAAACGCGAATTTATCAAAGCGTTTGTCGAAACCATTTTACAGCCGCGTAAAATGAATTATAAATTGCAGTTTATGGGGCCAACCGGCACCAATGCGGTTGAGGCCGCACTTAAGCTAGCACGCAAAGTTACTGGGCGAGAAACTGTCGTCTCTTTTACCCAAGGTTTTCATGGTATGACCTTAGGGGCTCTCTCTTGTACCGCCAATCAATATTTCCGCAAAGCCGCAGGGGTTCCCTTGCTCAACGTCTCTCGCTGTCCTTTTGAAACCCACGATGGGGGTGGTTTACAAACTTTAGATACTTTAAGAGCCATGTATGAAAACACATCAAGTGGGGTTGAGGCTCCAGCGGCGTTTATAGTTGAGACTGTGCAAGCTGAAGGTGGAGTGAATGTTGCATCTAAAGAGTGGATGCAAGCTTTACAGAAACTGGCTAATGATTTGGGCGCCTTGTTGATTGTGGATGATATCCAAGCCGGTTGTGGCCGCACTGGGCAATACTTTAGTTTTGAAGATCTGGATATCGATCCGGATATTATCACTCTTGCCAAAGGTATTGGTGGTATGGGAACCCCAATGGCGTTGAATTTGGTTAAACCAGAGCATGACAAGCACTGGCAACCTGGTGAACATACCGGAACCTTCCGTGGGCAGAATCTATCTTTTGTGGCGGGTCGTGAAGCGCTGCGTTACTTTGAAGATGATGTACTTATGACCGAAACCCGAATTAAGGGTGAACGCATGCGCGAAAAGTTACAAGAAATTGCGGATAACTACACAGATAAAGGCTTTGAAGTTCGTGGGAAGGGCATGATGCAGGCTTTGGATATTAAAGATGGAGCGCTATCTAAAGCCATTGCTAAGGATTGTTTTGAACACGGAATGTTATTTGGCCCTTGTGGTATAGGTGGTGAGGTCATGAAAATGATTCCACCCTTGACTATCCCTGAAGCAGATTTAGAAGAAGGATTAAAGATTTTACAAGAAGCCGTCGAACGACAAATTAAAATCGCCGCGCAGCAAGCGGCTTAAAACCATATAAGGCAATAGGTGCAGTTATGAGAGAAAGAGATGATATGACATTCCCGTTTGCGGAATACCAACGTCGAATTAATGAATTACGCACCCGCATGGCTGAAAGGCTTCTAGATGCGGTCATTATCTCCGATGCCGAAAACATTCTTTATTTAACCGATTATCAAACTACGGGTTACTCGTTTTTTCAGGCATTAGTAGTGCCACTTGAAGGCGAACCCTTTATGGTGACTCGTAAACTCGAAGAGTCCAATGTGATTCACCGTACTTGGGTAGAAATTACGCGACCTTTTCCTGATACAGGGGATGCCATTCAAGAGCTAATAAGTTCTTTAGTTGAGTTTGGATTGGCAGGAAAAACTATTGGTTATGAACGTAACTCTTATTATTTTAATGCTTACCATCAAGATGTTTTCCGCACTTCATTTGTACGCAGTCGTTTAATGGACTGTTTTGGAATTGTTGAGCAGAGTCGTCTTTGTAAATCAGAATACGAGTTAGAGGTTATGCGCAAGGCGGCTTATGCCACTAAAGCGGGTATGCAAGCGGGCTTAGATGCAGTGCAAGCGGGCGTGACGGAAAATGAAATCGGCGGCGAAATCAGTCGTGCAATGTTTGCTGCGGGTGGCGAGATTCCATCGGTTATGCCTTATGTGACATCCGGTCCTAGAACTATGATTGGACATGCTTCTTGGGAAGGTCGCACGGTGCAACCGGGAGAACACGTGTTTTTAGAAGTCGCAGGGAGCTATCGAAAATATCACACTGCCATGATGCGAACTGCGATTTGCGGTGAGATGTCCGATAGCATGTACGAAGCGCAAGAGAAAATGAAAAAGGCGCTTAATTGGTTGCAGCATGAACTGCGTCCTGGCATGACAGTTTCCGATGTGGATCGCATGGTACGCAGTATCTTGCATGAGAATAAAGTTGGGGCTCGGCTCATTACGCGCTCAGGTTATTCCATCGGGATTGCTTTTCCACCGTCTTGGGACGAAGGTTATATTCTAAGCCTGAATCAGGGGCAATCTGACATCCTCAAACCGGGTATGACTTTCCATATTATTCCTTGGCTCTGGGGTGTGGATGGCGATAAAACTTGTGGTATTTCAGATACTTTCTATATCACCGAAGATGGCTGTGGTTCTTTCTTCTCAGACTTTGAAAGGGATTTTACGATTAAACCAGGGGCGGCGAATAGTAAAAGCGAAAAATCGGTTACACCGATTATTACTCCAACCGACAAACAGGTCGAAAAAACCAATCAAAAACAGAAAAGCAGATAGGAGAGCTTTGCACGAGTGGGGCGCGAAAGAAAAATGAGGAAAAAATCGTCTGATTAAGGCGGAAAATGAAGCTAATAGCTGGCTATTAGCAAGTTTTCCAACAAAAATCAGGCAATTTTTAACCATTTTTATTCGTGCAACCAACTCGTGCTAAGCTCTCAAAAGGAGATATTATGCTGATTGCAACCAATCCCACCACGGGAGAGGAGGCTCATCGCTACCCTTCAATGAGCGATACTGAAGTTTTGGCAGCCATTGATGCCTCAGTGGCGGCTTTTAACGAGTGGAAATTAACCGACTTTGCCACCCGTGCC
>JAASTL010000103.1 GCA_021767305.1 Piscirickettsiaceae bacterium
GGATTTTTGAGAATAGCTCAAGCATTAAATAAGCTTTAATACCTGAGCTAATGGAGCATAAAAACGAAACACTAAAATTACTTTTTAGCTGCTGTCTTTTTAGCGGTAGTTTTGGTCGCCTTTCTGGCCGGTGCTTTTTTAGTAGTCGTCTTTTTAGCCGCTGTTTTGCGCGTTGTTGTTTTCTTTGCAACCGCCTTTTTAGCCGGCGCTTTCTTGGCTGCGGCTCGCCCTCTCTTTTTCGGCTCAGGGGCTTCATCAAGACGTTTCTGACACTCTTCCAAGGTTAACTCAAGCGCCTCTTCATCCTTGGCAATCTTGGCGTTTTTCTTAGTGGTCACGTCAGTGATATAAGGCCCCCAACGACCTTTTAGAATCTTCACATCAGTACCAGGGAAGGTTTTAATAATTTTTTCTGCTTCGGCAATAATTTTGGCTTCAATCAGGGTCACAGCCTCATCAAGAGTAATGCTGATTGGCTCATAACCTTTGATTGGTGCATACTTTTTAGTGCCATACTCCAAGTAAGGACCAAATGGCCCCTGCTTAGCAATAATTTTTTGACCTTTTTCTACGGAAAACACCGTTCCATCAACGGCTGTGGCCGAGAAATCTTCTGGCATTTCACCTACTTCTCGGGGCAGCTTAAAGAGTTCTAACGCTTGATCCAAAGTCAGCAAATCCATTTTCTGACTTGGCATTAAACTCGCAAAAGTCGGCTTCTCTTCATTTTCACCATCGCCCATCTGTACATAAGGACCATAACGTCCAATTTTGACAAACATCGGCTTGCCATTTTCAGGGTGGTTACCAAGCAGGCGAGCCTGCCCTGCCTCTTCACGAGAGACATCTTCCGCGGCTTCTACGCGTGGATGGAACTGTTTATAAAACTCATCCAACATCGTTTGCCACTGCGATTTACCCTTGGCAATATCATCAAATTTATCTTCTACCTTAGCAGTAAATTGATAATCGATAATGTCGCCAAAGTGTTTGCATAAGAAGTTGGTCACTATTCCGGCGATATCGGTCGGGAAGAGTTTATTTTTTTCACTTCCCGCCATCTCACTGAGGGTTTCGGCATTAATCTGCCCATCTTGCAGTTCGATTTGACGATATTCACGCAGCTGACCTTCACGGTCTTCTTTCACCACATAGCCACGTTGCTGAACCGTATCAATGGTCGGCGCATAAGTTGAAGGTCGACCGATTCCCATCTCCTCCAGCGTGCGAACCAAACTAGCTTCGTTATAGCGTGCTGGCGGACGACTAAAGCTTTGACGAGCCACCATATTAGCCACACTCAGTTGCTGACCTAGTTTCATTGGTGGCAATAAGCCATCGTCTTCTTTGCCGCCAAAGTCATAAACTTTTAGGAAACCATCAAACTCAACCACCTCACCTTTGGCAGTAAGTTTGTCGTTAGGCAGATTATCAATCCCGACATCAACAGTGGTTCTAAGTAGTTTGGCATCCGCCATTTGTGAGGCAATCGCTCGACGCCAAATCAATTGATATAGACGTTGCTCATTGCGTTCGCCGGTCACATTTTGCACGGAAAAATCAGTTGGACGAATCGCTTCGTGCGCCTCTTGCGCATCCGCATTTTTAGTTTTATAACGTCTGCTGTGACTGTAATCTGCACCGTAATCTTTGGAGATTACGTCTTTTGCTTGCGCAATCGCTTGTTCCGACAAATTCACCGAGTCAGTTCGCATATAGGTGATTTTTCCAGACTCATATAAACGCTGTGCCACCACCATGGTTTGCTTCACCGAGAAACCAAGCTTGGAAGCCGCTTCTTGCTGCAAAGTAGAGGTGGTAAACGGCGCTTTTGGTGAACGTTTAGCCGGTTTTTCTTCCAGCGATGCTACAGTCAGATTGGCTTTTGCCACCGCTTCTAAAAACGCAGTGGCCTCGGCTTCGGTATCAAAGGTAGCGGTGCGCTTAACCTCAAGATCACCCACCTCTTTACCACTCTCATCCAGCAGCTTTAAAACACCTTGAACACGGAAAACATAATTCGCTTCAAAAGCTTCGATCTCTTTTTCACGTTCAACTATTAATCGAACTGCAACCGACTGCACACGACCTGCAGAGAGGCCGGTACGGATTTTCTTCCATAAGATGGGCGAGAGTTCAAAACCTACAATACGGTCAAGAATACGACGAGCCTGCTGCGCATCGACCAAATCCAAGTCTACCGTACGCGGCTCTGCAATGGCCGCTTGAATAGCTGGCTTGGTGATTTCATGAAACACAATACGTTTGGTGGTATTAATATCGAGTTTTAGGGCTTCCGCAAGGTGCCAGGCAATCGCCTCACCCTCGCGATCCTCATCCGTTGCCAGCCAGACAGTTTCAGATGTTTTGGCTAACTTTCTCAACTCCGCGACATTTTTCTTTTTATCCGGCGAGATTTCATAATTTGGCGCAAAGCCATTGGCAATATCAATCCCCATACCCTTTTTCTGGATATCACGAATATGCCCGTAACTGGAACGCACGGTGTAACCTTTACCAAGGTATTTCTCTATTGTTTTTGCTTTGGCCGGGGACTCGACTATCACCAAATTCGTCATCGAATTTTTCTCATTATTTTAAAGTTAAGTTTTATGTGTATTATCTGCAGAGCTACTTCAATGACATTTAAATGTCTGATTTGCCATGGAGTAAATTTGTTCATGTTTTAACAACTTACTGAACAATCTCTTTTTTTCTAGGGTGCAAAAATTTTTTTCGATTTGCAATCATAAATTTAACTTACTAATTAATTTAGCAATTTTATGCGAACCAAAAACAGAAAGTTTTGAGCCAAAATGAAGGATATTTACGACTAGTCTACAAAAAGAAATTATAAGAAGAGAGCTTTGCACCCAAAGGGTGTAAACACGAGGTGGGTTAACGTAACCTCCGCCAGCGCCCGGCAGAGAGCGCTTCTATATCACCGGAAAGTTCCAACATTAACAATTCACTCTGTAAAGCCGAAACCGGCATTTTTGATAAGACCACCAATTCATCAAGACTAATTGGATCATACTCAATATGTTTAAGCAGATCTGATTTTGCAGCCTGAGCACTGTTTTTGGTTTTGATTGGAGCGTTTTCGGAGTCGGCAAAATTTAATTCATGATTAGTGTTTTGTTGTTTGCTTTGGCTAGTTTTAACCTTAGGTGCGGAATCTACCTCCACGGCTAATAAGTTAGCCAACTCTTGCAAAATATCTTGTCCAGATTCAACCAGTTTGGCACCTTGCTTGATGAGTTGGTGACAACCTTTTACTAGAGGGTTGTGAATTGACCCTGGCACGGCAAATACCTCTCTACCCTGTTCTAGGGCAGTGCGGGCAGTGATTAATGAACCACTTTTTAAAGCCGCCTCAACCACCAGAGTACCCACACTCAAACCACTAATAATTCGATTTCGTCTAGGGAAGTTATAGTTCAGCGGCTTAGTGCCCAACGCAAACTCTGAAACCATCACACCTTCATCGACAATCTGCGTACCGAGCTGCCGATTCGATGCTGGATATATGCGATCTAGGCCTGTAGCCACTACTGCCACCGTTTTACCCATGCCCAATAAAGCGCCTTGGTGAGCTGCGGTATCTATACCCAAAGCCAAACCAGAGGTAATAGTGATACCTTGATCAGATAAATAATGGGCAAAATCTTTAGCCGCCTCAATACCCGCTTTCGAAGCGTGGCGACTACCAACTACGGCAATCTGTGGGTCAGACAGCAGCTCAACATTACCTCGATAACCCAGTAAAAAAGGTGGGTCTGCAATCTCTTTTAAAGAGGCTGGGTAACGTTCATCATCAAGCGTAAGCCAGCCTTGACTGTATTGCTCAGCCCATTCTAATGCCGCATCAACTTCTGCCAACGTCTGTTCGGCAAATAATTTTTCTAGCTGCTGTTCATTCAGTAAATCAGCACTCTGCCAGTGGCTTTTGCCATAATTCAAAGCGGTGTTGCTATCACCAAAATGTTCGGCTATTTTCTGCAGCTGCAGAGAGCTGACATAGCTGCTTTGGTATCGCAATAAATCGGGTAAATCGGCAAAAGTTGACATAGTCCGCTATAATAATTTCATTAAATTAATTCAAGTATATATGACGCCATGGAAAAACTCGATATCGTTCTCTACCCTGAGCAAGGACTGCGCGAAATTTGCGCTCCCATCCCTGAAATGAATGATGAGCTGGATAAGCTTATCGACGATATGTTCTATACGATGTACGATGCTCCTGGCATTGGCCTTGCCGCGCCACAAATCGCGGTTCAACAACGTTTAATTGTAGTGGACATTTCCGAGACCAAAGATCAACCGATTGCCCTGCTTAACCCTGAAGTCGTGCGTTCCGCCGGTGAAATCACCTGGGAAGAAGGCTGTTTATCACTACCCGGCGTTTATGCCAAGGTGACTCGTCCAAGCGATATTATCGTGCGCGGTATGGATCGCGATGGCAAACAGATCGAATTTGAAGCTAATGATCTATTGGCTGTCTGTATTCAACACGAAATCGACCACCTCAATGGCACCATGTTTATTGACCATTTATCGGGTCTTAAACGTACCCGTGCTTTGCAGAAATACCGCAAACTCACTGAGCAAGGTGCCGAGTAACAATGAGTCAAAAATTACGCATTATCTTTGCCGGAACACCGGATTTTTCGGTTGCGCCACTGCAAACACTTTTGGACTCAGAACACGAAGTCATTGCGGTTTATACTCAGCCAGATCGCCCTGCAGGTCGTGGTCGTAAACTCACGGCCAGCCCCGTCAAAGCGCTTGCACTAGAACACGACATTCCGGTCTATCAACCCCTTTCATTAAAAGACACTACAGCACAGCAAGAGCTGCAAAACCTGAATGCCGATTTAATGGTAGTAGTGGCTTATGGTCTATTGTTGCCACAGGCGGTTTTAGAGGCGCCAAAACTCGGTTGCTTGAATATTCACGCCTCATTGCTACCGCGCTGGCGTGGTGCGGCTCCGATTCAACGCGCAATTGAATCGGGTGATGCGGAAACCGGCGTGACCATTATGCAGATGGATATTGGCTTGGATACCGGCGATATGCTTTATAAAATCGCTACTCCGATTAAACCGGAAGACAGTGCTCAAACTTTACATGACCGTTTAAGTAAAATCGGTTGTGATGCGTTAATGCAAACCTTAGAAGGCCTACTGGATGGTTCCATCAAAGCAGAAAAGCAGGACGAATCTTTGGTGACCTATGCCGCCAAGATGACTAAAGAAGAAGCGCTTATCGACTGGCAAGAACCTGCCAATAAGATTATTCGTAAAATCCA
>JAASTL010000104.1 GCA_021767305.1 Piscirickettsiaceae bacterium
TATTTGAGTTACTTATTGAACAAATTTAACGGCAACCGCGTAATGGCAACCGCGGCATATAACGCAGGTCCTCACCGGGTTGACCAATGGTCACCAGAAAAAGGCTCAATTGCCGCAGATCAATGGATTGATGC
Source organism: Piscirickettsiaceae bacterium (assembly GCA_021767305.1). Next base: position 135 of record JAASTL010000104.1, read on the forward strand.
CATTCCTTTTACTGAAACCCGAAACTATGTTAAAGCCGTCTTAGAATACACCACAATTTTCAAGTCGTTACTGAATAAACGTTATGACCGCTTAAGAGATATCATGCCGCCGATCAGCAAAGACGGGGTTAAGAAAACAGATCCAAAACACCCTTAGTGATAAGTGTTTAAAATTGCGAAAACAACAGAGCCCAATCACGATCCAAGTATTAATCTAGGTCACAAAAAAATCGCAAACCAAATTACAAAATAGAAATTAACAATAGAAATTCAAGACGAAAAAAAACCCGGATAACTTGTCCGGGTTTCAAAATACATTATCTCATTAGAAATAATCAGAGGAGGATACTCATGAAGAAACATGAATAGCTGTATATTATTAGCATTTACTTATATTGTCAAGTCATAAATATAACTTTTATACTAAACAGTAAATTCTATACGTACTCCAACCTACTGATTTAAAGACCTTTTTAAGAATATGGTTATTACCTAAACACTACTGTTAAAGTTTAAACTCGTCTCCAAGTAGTGCCTTCAGCACTATCTAAAAGCTCTATGCCCTGCTCTGCAAGCTGATCTCTGATTTCATCTGATCGCGCAAAGTTTTTCTGCGCTCTGGCCTCTTTACGTTCTGCAATTAAGGATTCAATATCTGTATCACTCAAGTCTGAATCACTGGGTTGAGACTTAAAAAACGTTTCCGCATCCATTTCTAATAAACCAATTTGATTGGCCAGCTTAACCAATAATGCGGCTAAGGCAGTATCTTTAGTTTTATTGACCTCTTTAGCCAACTCAAATAGCACCGCAATTGCTTTTGGTGTATTAAAGTCATCATTCATTACCGCCATAAAATCAGCTTCGTAGGAGCAGTCTTGTGCTGGCACTGAATCAAGATCCAAACCTTCAAGAGCAGAGTAAAGACGCGCCACACTGGCTTTAGCGTTATTTAAATTCTCTTCAGAATAGTTAACCGGGCTACGGTAATGACTCGACAGTAAGAAATAACGAATAACCTCTGGGTGATAAACCTTTAACACTTCGCGTATGGTGAAGAAGTTATTCAGTGACTTGGACATTTTTTCGTCATCAACACGCACAAAACCACAGTGCATCCAAGTATTCACATAATGCTCACCTGTCGCACATTCAGATTGTGCAATTTCGTTCTCGTGGTGTGGGAATGACAAATCCATGCCGCCACCGTGAATATCAAAATGGTTGCCTAGGCATTTAGTTGACATGGCTGAACACTCAATATGCCAACCCGGGCGCCCGCCACCCCACTCTGAATCCCAACTCGGTTCATTTTCTTTAGAAGCTTTCCACAATACAAAATCTAAAGGGTCTTGCTTAACCTCATTCACATCAACACGCGCACCCGACTCCAGCTCTTCAATATTTTTACCCGACAAACGGCCATAATCTGCAAACGATTTAACTTTGAAATAGACATCACCATTACTTGCAGCGTAAGCAAATCCTTTAGCAATAAGGTCTTGAATCATATGTTTAATATCATCCATATGCTCAGTTGCTTTGGGTTCTATATCCGGTCTTAGCACATTCATCGCAGCCTCATCGGCATGCATTTCCGCAATCATTCGAGTCGTTAAATCCTGAATAGATTCACCATTTTCTAGGGCGCGTTTAATAATTTTGTCATCAATATCAGTGATATTGCGAACGTAATTAACGTCATAACCTAAGGCTCTTAAATGACGCACTACGGTATCAAATACCACCATCACACGAGCATGCCCAATGTGACACAAATCGTAAACCGTGACACCACATACATACATGCCCACTTTGCCAGGATGAATGGGTGTAAAAGTCTCTTTTTGACGGGTTTCGGTATTGAATATCTGTAAGCTCATGGAAATTTCCGCTATCTGCAATTTGAGTGAAAAGACTTCAAAGTTTGACTGCAAACTTGAAGTTCTGGCTAAACATTTATATTCAAGTCTAGCCAAGTGTTAGAATGCTCGTTATTGTATCTTATCTGCCATACAAATTAGGGAGTAAATCATGCTTTCAAGAAGACTCTTATTGAAACTAAACACCTTTATATTAGTTAGCTTTACCGCTTTTTCGGTAGCCGCAAAATCCAGCAATAGTGCGGAAAATAATTACCCACAAGTGTTACTGGAAACCAGTGCCGGGACTATTGTTATGGAACTCTATCCTGATAAGGCTCCTAAAACGGTGGAGAACTTTTTGAAATACGTTAACGAAGGTTTTTATGATGGCACCATCTTTCATCGCGTCATTCCAAATTTCATGGTACAAGGTGGTGGCTTTACTGAAGATTTTGAAAAAAAAATCACCCATGCACCTATCCAAAATGAAGCTGACAATGGTTTAAGAAACCGAATTGGAACGGTTGCCATGGCACGTACCAATGACCCGCATTCTGCCACAGCCCAATTTTTTATTAATGTGGCGCAAAATACCTTTTTAGATTTTCGTGAAAAAACACCGCGTGCTTGGGGTTATGCGGTATTCGGTAAAGTCATTGAAGGCATGAAAACTGTGAATAAAATTCGTATGGCAAAAACCGGATTTAAAAATGGAATGAAAGATGTGCCAAAAAACAACATCACCATCATTAAAGCCAGACAAATCAAGTAATTGATTTTAGAAACCAAGTAATTGATTCTGGAAATGAATCGGTTGATTCTGGTAATCAAGTAGTTGATTTTAGAAATCAAATAAATTTACTGTGTTAAATCAATATTTAAAATTAAGGAAAAGAAATGCCAATTGTAAAAATTGAAACCACTATGGGAGAGATTACCGTTGAACTGGATGCTGAAAATGCGCCAATTGGAACGGAGAACTTTATCCACTATGTAATGGAAGGTTATTACAAAGACACTATTTTTCACCGTATTATTCCTGGCTTTATGGTACAAGGTGGCGGCATGCTCGAAGGCATGCAAGATAAGCCTGCTGGTGATCCAATCGAAAACGAAGCCGATAATGGTCTAAAAAATGAACGTGGCACCCTAGCTTATGCTCGTACTATGGACCCGCATTCAGCAACCACTCAGTTCTTTATTAACCTGGTGGACAACGGCTTTTTAAATCACAGTGGTAAAAACACCCAAGGTTGGGGTTACGCGGTATTTGGTAAAGTAACTGAAGGAATGGACGTTGTAGACGCCATGGCAAAAGTTGAAACCACTAACCGTATGGGTCATCAAGATGTGCCAGTAGATGATATTAAAATCGTTAAGACCGTTTTAATTGAAGACTAAGCTCTACTCTATTTAACTCATTAAGCGAGTTCAATTTAGAGACAATAAAAAACCACCTTCTGCTTTACGCATTCGGTGGTTTTTTACTACTTGAGTATAAGTTATTACTTTTCAGAAACGCCTAAAGCACGAATCGATTCGACGTTGAGATATTTATCAACAGGTAAGTTGTTATCTTTCTGGAAAGCATTCATTGCCGCCATGGTTTCAGGCCCTACCACACCATCAATTGGCCCTGGATTATAGCCTTTTGCCAATAAAGCGCGTTGAATATCAGAGATTCTATTGATTGTCATATTGGTTTCACAAAGAATAGAACGCCACTCCATTTTACCTTCAGAGACTAACTCTTCACGCGTAACAGTTTTGTATACCGCTGGAATTTGAGTACGAATTTCCTGTGGTTTGGCCACCATCTTCTTCACCTTAACGGTTTTCATTACTGCCGGAATTTCCATCTCAACTGTTTTAGCAGGCTCTTTTACAATACGCTTAACCGTGGTTTTATACTCAGCAGGCTCATTAACCAAACAGATTTGACGACCGGTACGAGATTTACTGCTCATGGTCATATTATGGATTTCATGCCAGACATAATCACCTTCATCTGCCAATACCGTTTTCGTAATGGTTTTATATTTAGCCGGAATGGTTTTACGAATCTCTTTAGCATCCGCAATTTGTTCACGAATCTTAATGGTTTTGGTAACCTCAGGAATCTTCACTACCTTAGTCGTCGCCGGAGTATCGATAACGCGTTTTTTAACAATCTTATACTCTGCGGGTACTTCTACCAAACACATGATTTCACCGGTAGCGGAATCAATTCGTTGAATCGGTCCGGTACCCTTTTTCCATACGGTTGTCGCAGGCTTAACCAGAATTTTCTCTTCTTCAAACTTATAAGTCGCAGGTACCTTAACCAATTTTTCTGAGGCTTCACTAACCACAACCGTTTTTTCTACCATTTTAAATTGTGGCGGTACCGTCTCGATGACATCATAAGCCTCACTTACAAGAATTTTTTCTTCTACCGTTTTGTAAGTTGGCTTGGTTTTATGTTCATGGAAACAGGTTCCAGGCTTAGCACCGGTAATATTGTCATCAGAGTGTTTCTGTGCAAAATCAACTACTTCATTACTTACGATTGGGCTTGTTTTTGATAAACCTGTGCGCCACTTAGTTTGTTCTTCTTTAACCTTGGTCACCACTTTTTCTGTGCCATAAACCGCCGGTTTTTGAATCAGTTTTGTCGATTTGGGTGAAACTTCGATAGTTTGTGTCACCATTTCATATTTAGCCGGAATGGTTTTAATAACCTCATCTTCTTGCTTGACCTTAACCTCTTCAGTCACCGTCTTATACTTAGCAGGTTCCCAAACTCGCGCATAACACTCACCTTTAACCGCATCCGGTGGTAATAGGTCGGCGGTGTTAATGCCCGAACTAGCAGGAATTGTTTCAAGCTTTTTATCTTCACTACTCTGCAAGCTTTGCTCTTTGGCAATCAAGTCTTGTTCTTTGGCAGTCAGAGCCTGTTCTTTAGCTGCCAAAGCAGCTTCTCTTTCATCTAATTGCGTTTTTAGTTGATCGCCGCCTCCAGTAGAACTACAACCTGTAGCCAAAACCGAAGCAATGGCAATCGCAAGCGGGGTTAAAGCGGTTTTTTTCATGGTCAATCCTCTGATATTTCAAGATTCTGATAATTATTTTTTGGGGTTTATAACTGTTTTTAATATAAGTATTTTTGAATATACAACTATATATTCAACTAAAACTATAACCCAAGATACATATCATTTGGCGATAAATTTTTATTGAATAAAATGCAGTAATTTTAAAATTACTACTACTTAGCCGACTCTGAATAACGCGTTTAATTTATGGCAAGGCCAGTTTTTACTCAACAAGGCA
>JAASTL010000105.1 GCA_021767305.1 Piscirickettsiaceae bacterium
CGCCGTCTGTGGATAACCACAACATAAATAACCCGGCGGCAGAACCGTTTGTGCTCCCGCTTCCGAAAGCATCGCAATGGTTGCCATACCAATATCACTGAACAGACGTTCAGAACCACAACCAGGGAAATAGAAAACCGCATCGGAGTCTTCAGTGACCTTAGCTGGGTCAGAAACAATTGGTACGATAGAACTGTCTTCTAAACCAAGCACAGCACGCATGGTAGGCTGGTTTGGTCCCGTGTTGAGCGGTTTCTTAACAAAGTTAATAACTTGCTGCTGCACAGGTGGTAAATCGGCTGTTCTTCCAGGAATAACATCATTGGAATCTTTTTTAACCAAGCCCATATAACGGAACAGACGATTACCCAGAGTGACAAATCTTGCACTCCAACCAATCATGGTTTTACGCATAAGTTTGATGGTCATCGGGTTCTTCGCATTCAAGAACCATAAAGCCGCTTTGGTAGTGATAGAAAAACGCTTTTTACCCATCTTGGTTAGGATGTTACGCATACGAATGGAAACATCACCAAAATCGATATCTACCGGACAAGGCGTGGCACATTTATGACATGTGGTACAGTGATCAGCAACATCATTCATCGCCTCAAAATGTTGCAGAGAGATGCCACGACGGGTTTGCTCTTCATACATAAAGGCTTCAATCATCTGCCCGGTTGCTAAGATTTTATTACGTGGCGAATAAAGTAGATTGGCACGTGGAATATGCGTCTGACAAACCGGTTTACATTTACCACAACGTAAACAGTCTTTAATGTCATTATTCAACTCATCCAGTTCACTGGCTTCCAGAATAATCGCTTCTTGTTTAACCAGACTTAAAGAGGGAGTATAGGCATTTTGTAAACCTGAACCCGGCAGGAGTTTGCCTCTATTGAAACGCCCTTCTGGATCAACCTTGTTTTTGTATTTCACAAAAGCTTCGATTTTAGACTCTTCCAGATATTCAAACTTAGTCAAACCAATACCATGCTCACCTGAGATGACCCCGCCCAAACGGTGCGCGATGTGCATAATTCGATCAACCAGCTCTTCGGCTTGATGAATCATATTGTAGTCACCAGAGTGCACCGGAATATTGGTATGGATGTTCCCGTCACCGGCGTGCATATGCAGTGCTACAAACAATCTAACGTTACGAATATCGGCATGAATTTGCGCTAAACGTGCGTGCAAAGCTTCAAAGTCATGCCCCATGAACGTCTCTTCAAGGAACTTTTTAACCTCATCCCTAAAGGACACCACAATACGGCGCTCAAGGAATAAATCCAAGACCGTTTCATTCATGTTAAAAATGGCTACATCATTACCGGTAGCCAAAATATTTTGATGTGTATCCGCTTTGTCTTGTAAGCCATTTAACAGAGCCTGCCAACGTTGGCGAACAGCCTGCAGGTGTGCTTTGGTTTCGGCGACACGTTTAACGAAATAACTGGTTGGACCATCCGCATCTTCAAAGTCATCTTCTTGCGTAAACTCTTTGATTTCAGCATTAAAGTAGTCTTCATAGGCCGTTAAAATATCGAGTTTATTTCTAATCGACATTTCAATATTGATGGTTTCGATTTCGCGGTTGTATTCATTCAAACGTTCTAATGGAATGACCACGTCTTCATTAATTTTAAACGCGTTGGTATGCGCAGAAATGGCTGCCGTGCGTGAACGATCTAACCAGAAACGTTTGCGGGCTTCTTCACTAACCGCAATAAACCCTTCGGCATCACGTTGGTTGGCAAGCTCTACAATTTCAGTACAGGCTTTGGCTACTTCAAAACCATTTTCACCACAGATATCTGCCAGCAGAATCATCTTAGGCAGCTCTTTACGGTCAGCCTTAGTGTTGTATTTAACGGCGCGAATGTAGCGCTCATCCAGATGTTCTAAGCCAGCGAGTAGAATGCCTTCTTTTTTCTTGGCTTCAACAAAATCAATGATTTCCACAATTGCGGGTACGGCACGACTCAGGTCGTTACCAAAGAATTCTAAACATACGGTACGGGTATGGCTGGGCATGCGATGCACCACAAAACGTGCCGAGGTAATTAAGCCATCACAGCCCTCTTTTTGAATACCAGGCAAACCGCTTAGGAATTTATCAGTAACATCTTTACCTAAGCCCGCTTGACGGAAAGCACTGCCCGGAATCTCCAAACGCTCAGTTTCACCAATTTGGGTTTTACCGTCCGTTTCATAACGGCGAATATCAAAGATAACCGTCTGCTGGTCTTGCAACTTACCAAGGTTATGATTGACTCGTTCAACTTCAAGCCATTTGGCATCCGGCATCACCATTTTCCATGAAGCGAGGTTATCTAGGGTCGTTCCCCAAAGCACTGCTTTTTTACCACCTGCGTTCATGGAGATGTTTCCACCAATTGTGGAGGCATCTTGTGAAGTTGGGTCTACAGCAAAGGTGTAACCGAAGGCTTCCGCGCGCTCAGAAACTCGGCGCGTCACTACACCAGCACCAGTGCGAATGGTTGGCACTTTGCCAATCATTGGCAATTCAACGTGTTCAACCAGACTCATGAATTCTAGTTTTTCAGTGTTAATAACGGCGGTATGTTCATGCAAAGGAATCGCACCACCAGTGTAGCCTGTTCCGCCCCCGCGAGGAATAATGGTTAAACCTAGCTCAATACACGCCGCGACAATTTCCGCTGTCTCTTGTTCTGTGTCAGGGCTAATCACCACCAGCGGCAGTTCAACACGCCAGTCGGTCGCATCGGTGGCATGTGATACACGCGCTAGACCACTAAAATCGATATTGTCATCGCGCGTGACTTTGCCTAAGACTTTGGAAACTTTACGACGCATTTCTACTTGCGCCGGGAACCATTCAGCAAATTCGGTAACGGCTTTACGCGTACTCTCAAGTAAGGTCGCCGCTACTTGGTTACCGTTTAAACGTTTTTCCACTTCACGCAAGCGATGTTTGAGTGCGCCAATCAAGGCATCACGGCGCTTAGGGTTTCTAATCAAATCGTTTTGAATATAAGGGTTGCGGCTCACGACCCACATATCACCCAAAACCTCAAACAACATACGAGCTGAACGTCCGGTGTTACGTGATTCACGCAAAGATTCGATGGTTTGCCAACATTCATCGCCCAAGAAGCGCAACACAATCTCTTTATCGGAAAAAGAGGTGTAGTTGTATGGAATCTCGCGAATACGTTTACTTGGATTTGGGCTCATAACGTTGATTTAACTCTTGAAATGATTAAGTTTTATTAGGGCAAACATTATATAAAATTATAAGAACCCGTGCGGGTTCAATTAGATGGGAAATGCATAAAAAACTAAGCCAAAATTCAATATTTGTCTTGGGGCTATAGAATAACTGACTAATTCAGTCAGTTTTTACGCCAACACCTCAATACTTCATTCAGCTCTAGTTAATCTCTGATCCGGCTGAAATTAAATTCCAGCCAATTTTCAAACCAAAGTTTAAGTTCTGCGCTTTTTAAGATTACTTCTTTTCTTTTTCAGCTTGGCTTTCATTGCAGATTTAGTATCTTTGGGTTTCAGCTTGTGCTTCATTTTGTTTTTGCGGCCCTCAAACGGATTCTCAGTGGCCTTATATTCGATGGTGACAGGGGTTCCTATCCAACGGAATGCTTTACGGAAAACCCCCACTAAATACTTAGTGTAAGCCGCTGGAAGTTTATCTACCTGATTACCGTGAACAATGACTCTTGGCGGGTTTAACCCACCCAAATGCGCATAACGCAACTTAACACGGCGTCCCGCAATCAATGGGGGCTGATGTTCTAACACAGCCTGTTCCAAAACACGGTTTAAATCAGAAGTTGAAACTCGCTTAAATGCGGCTTCATGCACAGCATTAATGGTTTTAAACAAATCACCTACACCAGTACCGTGTAAAGCTGAAATCAAATGTTGTTTAGCATAATCGGCAAACTGCAATCTAAAACTGAGTTCATTTTTAACCCAATCACGCTGATCTTTGCTCAGGTTGTCCCACTTATTGACTGCGATAACCAAGCCTCTACCAGACTCGATTGCGAGCCCCAGCAAGGTCAAATCTTGATCGGTCAGTCCTTCCGAACCATCAATCACCAATATGACAACGTGAGATTGTTCCATTGCTTCCATTGCCTTAACAATAGAGAACTTCTCGATTTTTTCTTTAATATTTTTGCGACGACGAACTCCTGCCGTATCAATCAAAGTATAAGGCTGCTCATCTCTTTCAAACGGCACGAAAATACTATCGCGCGTGGTACCTGGCATATCAAATGCAACCACTCGATCTTCACCAATCATGCGGTTAATTAAGGTTGATTTACCCACATTTGGACGCCCTATAACGGCAACTCTAACACCGGGATGATCATCCAATTCCAATTCATCATCATCAAACTTTTCCGGAATCATATCCAATACATGATCAATGGCAGCTCTAACGTTATCGCCGTGGGCAGAAGAAATTGCCGCCGGCTCACCTAATCCTAATTGATAGAAATCAGAGGAGATTAAGTCAATGTCCGCCCCTTCCGATTTATTTACCAAAACCTGCACCGGTTTATCAAACTGGCGAATGTAATTACCGATGACTTCATCTGCCGGAATAATACCTTGACGACCATCTACCAAAAAGATCACCGCATCGGCATCTTCAATGGCCGTTCGCACCTGATCCGCCATTAAAGGATCAACCCCTTCAATCTCTCCGCTTAGACCACCGGTATCAACCACAATATAATCTTTTTTGCCTACGCGACCCGTACCGTACTGTCTATCTCGGGTAAGGCCTGGGTAGTCAGCCACAATGGCATCTCGCGTGCGAGTTAGGCGATTGAATAATGTGGATTTACCAACATTAGGACGCCCAACAAGGGCGATGACAGGTTTACTCATTAGGTATAGGTCTCGATATATTGAGAGAGCTCTACACGAGTGAATTCACGGCTCAAAATGGCTCTATGTGCCCCTGAGGGTAAAATTCGCCAGAATTGCGTTGTAAAACTTGCTAATAGCCAGCTATTAGCTGCTTTTTACGCCTTATTCAGTCAAATTTTCTCTCATTTTTAGCTCGCGTATCAGTCGTGCAAGGCTCTCATTGAGATTAAACGCTTTAATTTTCTTTTAAAAGTGTTCTAAAAAAGTCTGTTTTCTTAGTTGAAAGGCCAAAGTTTTTGCCACCAGGATTTGTCTTCTTTATCAACAGCGTCTGCCTGATTTTTTTCAGTAACCTCTGCAGGCTCAACTACTTCATCTTCCGGGTACATCATTTTAAACTGCTTTAGGTCAGATAAGCCCA
>JAASTL010000106.1 GCA_021767305.1 Piscirickettsiaceae bacterium
AACGTCAGAGGTCGTGATTTGGGTGGTTATGTTGAAGAGGTTAAATCCAGCATTCAAGCAAACCTTACTCTGCCTTCAGGATACTGGGTTGAATACGATGGTACTTACAAACAACTCCAGTCTGCTCAAGATAGGCTGGCTTGGATTATTCCGTTGGTTTTGTTGATGATTTTAGGTTTGCTTTATAACGCCTTTAATTCAATGAGAGATGCGTTAATTATTTTTACTGCAATTCCTTTGGCACTGAGCGGAGGTCTCTTTGCTCTGGAATTGAGACATATGCCTTTGTCCCTCTCGGCTATGGTTGGTTTTATTGCCCTATCGGGAATAGCGGTTTTGAATGGTGTGGTTTTAATCTCGTTCATTCGACAGTTGCGAGATAAAGGTCTTGACCTAATAACCGCTATCCAAGATGGCGTTTCACAACGTTTAAGACCTGTATTAATGACGGCGCTGGTTGCTAGCCTTGGGTTTATTCCTATGGCTATTAATACCGGAGCTGGCGCCGAGGTACAAAAACCGCTGGCAACCGTTGTTATTGGAGGAATCTTGACTTCAACACTACTCACACTAGTTGTATTACCAGCCTTATACCAACTTGTTTATTCAGTTAAGAAAATAAAGTTTCCAATCAAATAGGAAGAATTTACATGTCTTAGATTCGAGTAATAACTGCAATTTCTCAATTACGCTGCAAGTAAATATACTTGCAGCCCATGAATAATTTATAGAGAGTTTTGCTGTCCCTTGTTTTTCAAACTCAATTGGTAGTAGTTATCTTTTGGGCTTATGTGGTTTGTCACAAATTTATGCGCTTATTGTTATAGTAGAGCTGTTAATCCATTTCGAAATAATTTCATTACCGCTTAGTTCAGTCCAGCTGACAAGCTCTCCCATGATGAAATAGCTTGAAAAGTATTCAATGCTACTGCCAATGACACTATTTGGTAAGTTTATTTCATAAGTCGATTTGTTATTTTTTTCCAAATAGTTCATATATTCTTCAATTTTTTTGCATAGGATTTTAGACTGAATATAACTAGGCATACTTGGTTGTGAATACAGGTCAGCGGCAGTTTGTTTAGCTTGATAGTTAATTATATTGAATGCCATTTTTATGGGGTATTCTCGTATTAATTTTGTTAGTACTGAGTCTAACCTCTGGTTTTTATCAACAGGGATTTTATGTTTGTTTTTTGATTCATTTAGCAGTAAGTATGAAACATCAAGTCTATTGCTAATAACGAGTTCTTCAATAGTTTGAAGGTCAGTCGATGAAAGATGAGCGTTAAGTACTTCATTTTGAAGATAGACAATATAGTCTTCCATACTGTTTAACTCATGAGGAAGTATTATGTAAAGCCCAGGTTTTGGTATTTTTTGTGAATTAGATTCAAACTCAGCAACTAGAGATGGGTAAAGGTCATAGTAGTTTCTATTGATTAGGGCTCGCCCATATTTTAGGGCTGGTAGCTGGTTAAGTTCATCCTCTTGAACAAGATGGATTATGTTCATTTCTAATAGTTCAGTTAATATTCTTTCGTCAAAACTATCAGAACCAGTCAAGTTAACCTCTTCTCTAGTTAAATTGATTTTTTCGTATGGTCTAAATTCCTTGTCTAGCAACCACGACAAAAATATTGTCTTAGTGAGGTAACTTAATTCTTGAACATTTGATTTAGAAATTTCAGGGAATTGAGAATCTATTTTTATTTTCTCTAGGCTAGATAATATCTCTGCTAGTTTTGCATTTAAATGATCTTTTTTGCATTCAGGACATTCTGTTGGATCTGATTGGCGAATTAACTTTAGATGGTCTGTTCTTGTATTGATTATGCTAGGTTTTCCGCAAGAAGGGCATTTAGTATTTTCACAATTAAATCCAATAAAAGTTAACTGTCTTATTTCACTACTAAGTTCGGTTGTGGTGTTGTAGTCGAAATTTTTGACTAGCTCGTTGACTTTGTAACGATGTTTGATGTTTTTAGGATTGTTATCTAGTTCCCAATAATGAATTGCTAAGTTTATTTTCTCGGTTTTGATTTTTTCTTTGTTTGTAAAACAGATATAAAAGTTGTTTTGCATATTGAATAAAAATAATTTAAAGGATCTTAACAGTTTATAAAAGTATATGTGGTTAGTATATATAACTAAATTAACTTATTGAAGTTAAATGATTAAATTATAGATAGTATGTTAAATGGGGTTTTTAGTGGCATTCCGCGTTTTCAGAGCGGTCACCATGTGCGGCAGCTTCGGTTACGGCTTGAGTGGTAATGCGGCGTTCCACTCGCCACAGATGGTCAAGCTCTTTTTCTAGGGCAAGGCGACCTTCTTTAGTAATAAGGTTGGATCTTTCAGTCATGATTTCTTAATGAGCTTTATGGCTTAGGTTGGATTATTCTGGGAACCAAATTGATTTTTCTACCTCTTCGTAGAGGCGGTCATACTCATCGTTCATTTTTTTACGCCAGTTTTGCTCTCGTGCTCCAGCGCAATCTCCTGCTCTAATCAGCGTTTTAAGAAAGCTTTGCTTGAGGTTGGCTTTATAAACATCAATCTCTGGATTAATATAATCACGAATGTAATTATTGGCGGTAAAGCCATATTTGGATAGGAACAAGCGATTAGTTTGATTAAAGTATTTTGCCAAACTAGAACCACGGCATCGCTGACGGAAAAAGTCATTTTCTAACGATTGAATAATGAGTAGAGTCTGTTCACGTTCAATCTCTTCTAATTGAGCTTCAACTTTGCCATTGGTAGGTGTTTCAGCGCTTATCGCTTGCAGACTGAACAGAAATAACATGAGTAACAGTGCCGTTAAATGGTTTTTTGTAAAACTTATGTGGAGTTGTGTACTCATCATTTTCATTTACCTTTAAATGAATGATACTTAATCGAAAGCATATTCGAATTTATTGGAACCATATATTCTTTGATTATAGTGTACTGTAATCAATAACGCTTTGCAGACTCGCTAAATAAAGCATTCTACTTTCGAAGTAGATAAGTTTAAGCTGGCACAGTGCTTGTTTGCCTATTGAATTAAGTCTCAATAAAGAAAAAGAAACACCGAAAATGATGATGTTTTATTAATGAATTATCGAATTTTATTCAGCCTTTTCATACCTTATCTAGCCATCATTACGCTTGGCGCAGTTTACTTTTATCATCAAGAAAAGAACTATGAGCTGAATTTTGCAGTCAATCAAAGTCAAAATAATTTACATTCCAGCGCACAAATATTTGAGCGCGAGATTGCTCACGCCATAGATGATTTACTGTTTTTAGCAAACTCTTCCTGTCTTGAAAGAGCCCTATTAAATAATTCTGAAGATGCTATGTCGTCTTTGCAAAGGACTTTGCAGCATCTAGCGCATCAAAAGTTAAGTTATCATCAAATGCGCTTTATAGATGCCTCGGGTTATGAACGCGTTAGGGTTGATACCGATGAGCATGAATCTAAAGTGATGGATTCCGCAGAACTTCAAGATAAAAGCCACCGTTACTATTTTCAAAAAGCGATCGAGTTAGAAAAAGGTGAGATTTATTTCTCGGCGTTTGATTTAAATATTGAAAACAAAGAAATCGAAATACCTTATCGCCCGATGTTGCGTATAGCGACACCGGTAAAATTTGCCGGTCAGGATGAAACGCAGGGTATAGCGATTATTAATTACAACGGTCAAAGCGCTATTGATATTTGGTTAAAACAAATAGCTGAAAATCACCATGATAATTTGGCTTTACTTAATAATGATGGTTACTGGGTGTATGGCGGGGGCGAAAACAATTGGGCGTTTATGTTTGGTAAAAAGGCGAGTTTTGCTCATCAATACCCAGATATTTGGCAAAAAATTCAAAGCCAAAATTCAGGTGTGATTGAAACTGAACAGGGTACCTTTATTTTTGAAAACATCTTTTTTAACGCCAAAGATAAAGATATAAACACACCTCATAAGCTTATATCGGTCTACCAACTGGATGCAGCTGAACTTAACGAAATCATGAGTCGCTTTACTCCACGTTTATTGATGGTTTATGGGCTTTTGAGTGTTGTTGGTTTTCTGCTGAGCCTATTTATTACTCATTTGTTGCTGAAACGGGAAGATAATAAGATTCGAGATAAAGAGCTCGAATTTGCGCAGTTATTGACTAAATCTCAGTGAATTGGAAATGTTGGAACTTGGACGTATGACTACGCCAGCAAAACGGTGAGTTTAGATGATTTCTTACAAATAAAATATGAGTTTGCCGCCAAAAAAATTACCTTAAAACAACTACACGAATGCTACGAGCCTGCTGACCAAGAGCACGCCAAGATGTTGCTTGAGAAAACTCAGCAAGGACAATCATTTGATAGTTGGTTGCATCCGCATCATGTCAATAATGAAAAAACTTTATGGATAGAATCGACTTGGAAGGCAGAGCGAAATAATAGGGGTGAAGTCATTGGTTTGGTTGGGATGGATAAAGACCTGACTAAACAGGTGTTGGCAGAGCAAAACAATCAAGCACTGACCAATAAGCTGCTTAAAGAGCGCGAGTATTTAAATGCCACGCAAAAAATTGCTCATGTAGGCTCATTTAGAACGAATTTACAAAATAATAAAGCCTGGTTCTCAGACAATTTTAAAGCGATATTTGGTTACCCAAAAGAACAAGAGTTTAGATTGGAGCAATGGCTGCTGCATATTCACCCTGATGATATGCCTGAGGTGAAAGCCTTGACTCAACGGATTTTTGAAAACCATGACTATGTGAAAACCACGCTAAATTATCGTATTTTTGACAAACGTAATCGCTTGAAATATCTCCAAGTTATTTGGGATTATCAATATGATGAAGCAGGCAACCCACTCTTTATGGAAGGTTTGATTCGCGATAATACCGCCCAAGCAATTGCGCAAATAAAATCAGAAAAACAAGAAAATGCGCTGAATATTGATGATTTGACTCAAGTCTTTAATCGCCGTTATTTTGATAAAAAACTTGCCGAAATTTGTGAAGAGACATCCAGAAAAGGCGGGCATATGGCGTTGGCTATGATTGATATCGACTTTTTTAAAATCTACAACGACACTCACGGACATCTTGCTGGAGATAAAGTGCTTAAGCAAGTAGCGACCAAATTAAAAGCTATGTTACGTCGTGACGATGATTTCTTTTTCCGGGTTGGGGGAGAAGAGTTTGCTGCGATTTTTACTGCCAAAGATTATGAAGGTATGAAGCAGATGGCGGATAAGCTTGTTGAGGCAGTGCAGGCATTAGAACTCGAATTCCC
>JAASTL010000001.1 GCA_021767305.1 Piscirickettsiaceae bacterium
GCGGTCATGCCTAACGGCATTTGTTGGAAATCCAAAATTGAGAAGCTACCAATCTGCCAGTACATATATAGGAATGACACCAACATAAATACCGAACCAAAGAAGGTATATAAGAAGAACTTCATGGTCGCGTAAACACGACGTGGCCCACCCCATTTACCGATAACGATAAACATTGGAATCAACAATGCTTCCCAAAAGATATAGAACAAGATTGAGTCTAATGCTGTGAAAACACCAACCATAATCCCGCCCATAATCAAGAAGGCACCCATGTACTGCTCTACACGTTCTTTAATACATTCCCATGCAGATGCAATCACTAACACTTGAGTGAAAGTTGTGAGTAGTACTAGCGGCATAGATAGACCATCTACACCAAGGAAGTACTCAACATTGAACATCGGCACCCATTGAACACGTTCAACGAATTGCATTTGTGCAGTGTTGTAATCAAATCCAGTCACCAGTGGAATTGAAAGAATAAATGTCAGCACTGCGACGACCAAAGACAACCATTTGGCAACAGCGTCATTGTTACGCCCAGCAAACAACACGATCAAACCACCGATAATCGGCAGCCAAATCAGCGTGCTAAGAATATAGCTATCAAGCATAAACTCTATTTCCTTTTCTTATTATTCTTCTAATTACCACAAGACCCAGATCAACATGCCCAATAGGCCGAAGATCATGACGAATGCATAGTGATACATGTAACCGGTCTGACTGCGTCTCAGACCTTGAGCCGAATGCGCAACTGCCATAAAAGCATTGGTAACCATACCTGTGTCGATTAATTTCACATCGACCCACTTGGTAAAGAAGGCACCGAGTTTGCGCGTTCCATTGACAAACACAATTTCATTCAAACGGTCAAAGCCATAAGCATTATCTAGCATATAGTAGCCACGCGGACACATTTTCTGCAGCTTCGCAGGCATATCTGGTTTTTTGATATACATAAACCAGGCCAGTGCCACACCCGACAATGCCAAAATAACCGGCAATGACGCAAAGGATGTCCAAATCAAGTGGAAAGTCCCTTGGAAATATTCTGTGTACACCATCATCATGGTGTCATTTTCAGGCTTAATTTGAATCGCTTCAGCGAAATACTGACCATTCAACATCGGCTCGAACATTGGAATTCCCATCAATACAGCAGGAATCGCCAACAAGATTAATGGCACCGTGACCACTAATGGTGACTCTTTAATTTTGTGAGTGCGTACATATTCAGACTCTTCACCGTGGAACACAATAAAGAACATACGGAAGCTGTAGAAGGCTGTAATAAAGACACCTGCAAGCAACAACATATAGGCAAAGTCAGCACCAAAACGATCTGAATAACCAAGGCTTAACAAAATAGAATCTTTCGAGAAGAACCCTGAGAAACCTGGGAAACCAATCAAAGCCAATGAACCGATCAACATTGCCCAGTAAGTCACAGGCATATATTTCTTCAAGCCACCCATTTGACGAATGTCTTGAATATGGTGCATGGCAATAATGACCGAACCAGCGGCTAAGAACAACAGTGCTTTAAAGAATGCGTGCGTCAATACATGGAACATCGCGCCTGCATAGGCCGAAGCACCTAAAGCAGCGGTCATATAACCCAACTGTGACAGTGTTGAGTAAGCAACAACGCGCTTGATATCTTGTTGGATAAGACCAAGAAGTCCCATCATAAACGCTGTCAAGGCACCAACAATTAATACAACCGACAAGGCTACTTCAGACAACTCGTAAGCTGGGGATAGACGTGCCACCATAAAGATACCAGCAGTTACCATCGTTGCCGCGTGAATCAATGCTGAAATTGGTGTCGGGCCTTCCATTGATTCCGGAAGCCAAACATGCAACGGCATCTGTGCTGATTTACCCATTGCACCGACAAACAGCAAGATTAGCATTAGGGTAATCATTGACCATTCCACACCAGGAATAATTTCAATCATTACATCTTTTTGCGTGGCAAGCTGATTAAAGAACTCTTTGTAGTCCATAGTGTTGAAATAGACATACACCACCGCAATCCCAAGAATGAAACCAAAGTCACCCACTCGGTTCACCAAGAAAGCTTTGAGGTTTGCCTGAATCGCAGACTCGCGCTTCATATAGAAACCAATCAATAGGTAAGAAACTAAACCTACTGCTTCCCAACCGAAGAACAGTTGTAGGAAGTTATTCGCCATGACCAATGAAAGCATTGAAAATGTGAACAATGAGATATAGGAGAAGAAACGCTGATAATAAGGATCATCATGGTCATAGTCTTCATCGTGGTCCATATAACCAATAGTATAGATATGAACCATCAATGAAACAAACGTCACCACCAACATCATGGTTGCAGAAAGTTTGTCGATCATAAAGCCGATCTCAAACTTCACGCCGTCAACTACCATCCAGGTATAAAGTGATGCGTTGTATTCTGCGTGTCCCTGGAACACAAATAACCAAAAGACATAGATTGCTGCAATCGTGGAAATTGCGACCCCAGCAATGGTTGAATAATGCGCCCCTGCTCGACCGACTTGACGACCGAACAGACCTGCAATCATGGCACCCACTAAAGGTGCAAGCAGAAGGACTGTTAAAATTTCATGTAACATTCAGTCTTACCCCTTAAGTGAACCAAGATCATCAACATTGATGCTCTTACGATTACGGAATACCAGTACGATAATCGCCAAACCAATTGCTGCTTCCGCCGCTGCAACCGTCAAAATAAAGAAGACGAAAATCTGCCCAGTCACATCATTTAAATAATGCGAGAAAGCCACTAGATTGGTATTGACTGCCAACAGTAAAAGCTCAATCGACATTAACAAAACAATGACGTTTTTACGGTTTAGGAAGATACCGGCCATGCTGATCATAAACAGCACTGCACCGAATAAAAGATAGTCAGAAAGCGCAATCATTTTTTCTCTTCCTCCGTCGCATCAGTGATTGGCTTTTCAACCACTGCATCCATTTTTACCATCTCAAAACGATCTTTCGCCAGAGTACGGTTTTGTTTATCAATATCTTGGTAAAGTACTGCACCCGTTGGACGACGACGCAACGTCAAAGCAATCGCAGCCACAATCCCAACTAAAAGTAGAACTGCAGCCAAAATAAACGCATAAGCATGCTCAGTGTAAAGAGGCACAGCAATCGCTTCAGTGTTGCTGAAATCAGCAGGTTTTGGTGCAGGTGCTGCAACCTTATCCAGTCCGAAATGATCCGGACCAATAACCATATACATCAATGCGAAAATAGCGACCGCAGCAAGTGCACCAATCGGTAAATAACGAGTGAAGCCTTCTTTTAAAATCGCCATATTGATGTCCAGCATCATGACAACGAATAAGAAAAGTACCATTACCGCACCGACGTAAACCAAAATTAGGACAAGCCCCAAAAACTCAGCTTGTGCCATAATCCACAGACCAGCGGTTGAAATAAAGGCCAACACCAGCCAAAGCGCCGCTTTAACTGGGTTTTTAACCGTAATCATCATCAATCCAGAGATCGTGGCGATTGCGGCTAACAAATAAAAAATAAATTGTTCAAAGCTCATAGCAACGTCTCTTAAGATTAACGGTATTTGGCATCAGCAGCACGATCCGCAGCAATTTGCTTCTCATGCTTATCACCAAAGGCCAAAAGGTCTTCTTTGGTGCGAATATGTGGTCCACGTTCATGGAATTCATATTCAAAGACACGGGTTTCAACAATCGCATCCACTGGACAAGCCTCTTCACAGAAACCGCAGTAAATACACTTAAACATATCAATGTCATATTGCGTGGTACGACGTGTACCATCATCACGCTCTTCTGATTCAATGGTAATCGCATTGGCTGGACAAACTGCTTCACACAATTTACATGCGATACAACGCTCTTCACCATTTTCATAACGACGCAATGCATGGTGACCACGAAAACGCGGAGACAATGGGGTTTTTTCTTCTGGATAACGAACCGTGATCTTACGCTTGAAAAGATATTTCAAGGTCACCATTGAACCTTTAATTAGTTCGGTGAGACCCCAGGTTTTAATTAAATGATTTAAATTACTCATGTCTGCCTCTACTAGTTAAACCAAGGGCCAAAGCTAAAGTATTTCATTGCACCGACAACAAATACCCAAACGATGGTTAATGGAATTAACACTTTCCAACCCAAACGCATTAATTGGTCATAACGGTAACGTGGGTAAGTCGCACGCAACCATAAGAATACAAACAGAAGGAAAGCAACTTTAATGGATAACCATGCAAGTTGAGGAACCCATGAGAACATTGCCTCAAGTCCAGGAATACCTTCAAACGGTGACAACCATCCACCCAAGAACATAATCGCTGTCATAAATGAAATCAGAATCATCATGGCGTATTCCGCCAACATAAAGACTCCGAATGTCATTCCCGAATAATCAACGTGGAAACCAGCAACGATTTCTGCCTCACCTTCAATGACATCGAAAGGTGTACGGTTGGTTTCGGCAAGACCAGAAATAAAATAAACAAAGAACATCGGCAATAGCGGTAGTAAGTACCAGTTAAGGATCCCACCTTGTTGCCCTTGAACAATCTCCGTTAAATTCATTGAGCCAGCAATCATAAGTACCGTAACCAGTGCAAAACCCATGGCAATTTCATAGGAAATCTTTTGTGCTGAACCACGAAGTGCCCCTAGGAAAGCATATTTCGAGTTAGACGCCCAACCGGCAACAATGGTTCCATAAACCAAAATAGATGAAACCGCCAAGACATAAAGTACACCTGCATTAATGTCGGTGACCACAACTCCTTCAGAGAAAGGAATAACCGCATAGGCTGCTACAGCAGGAGCAATAGCCAAGATTGGCGCAATAATAAATAGATATTTATTGGACTGAGCAGGAAAAATAACTTCTTTAGTCATTAACTTTAACGCATCGGCAATGGGTTGTAACAACCCAACTGGACCAACCCGATTTGGCCCCATACGCACCTGCATAAAGCCAATCACTTTACGTTCTGCATAGGTTAACCAAGCTACCACAAGCATAATTGGCAAGATAACAGCCACCGCTTGCAATACAAGGGTAATCAATGTTGCTAGCCAGTCGAATAAAAAGCCAGCTAAAAAGGCTTGAATTGCATCAAACATTAATCATTCCCTCTTCCCATGGTATTAACATTCGCATCCGGTGTGGCTTGTAGCGAGGGGCTACGGCGTACCAAAGCGTCCATTTGATAAGGTGATACCAATGTGCATTGAGCATCATTATTTACAGAAGGCAATGTACACTCAAATGTCGCAAATGCCAATTGAGAGTGCTTGTTATCAAGCACCTCACGTAATACTTCATTGGTATGTGTGTAATCAAACCCTGAAAGGTCGAACATATTACCCATAACACGAAGAATTTTCCACGCTGCTTTGGCTTCACCTTTTGGTTCTGCTGCCATTTTGAATGACTGTTTAACTCCATTGGCGTTTACAAAAGTACCCGCAGTTTCAGCAAAGGTTGCAATCGGTAGCAAAACATCGGCATACTCACGCTGAGCTTGAGAATCAAATGCCGTTAAATTCACAACAAAACTTGCCTTTTTCATGGCGTCCAAAGCTTTATCACCGTTAGTAAAGTCTTTTTCTGGTTCAAGACCTAAATTAATAAAGCAATTCATGCCGTCCAACATTTGCTGTGCATTTTTTCCACCGGCCGGTAAGAAGTTCACTAAGTGTGCACCAACTTCATTGGCTTGAATCGGAAGTACACTTAATTTCGCACCGGTATTATTAGCGATACTATTTGCTAGTTTGACAATAACGGCATAATCAGGATGGTTCTTCGCAATCTGACCAAGCATAATCGAAACGTTTTTAGCATCTACCAGGGCTTGAACCGCTTTTTTATGTGCATCAGACACATTAGCTGTAGATGCCAAATCTTCATTCGTCCCTTTTAACTCTGCTGCAGCTTTGGCCATACTAGCCAGTTCAGCAACCAAACCAGATTCAGAAAAATCTGTCGTTTTATAGTTGAATGAGAAGTTTTCTGGATTCACTGTGAAAACTTTGGCATTTTTAGCCGTCACTGCTTTTCGCAGACGTGTATTTAAAATTGGTAATTCTTTACGAAGATAAGAACCCACCAAAAGCGCAGCGTCTAACTTATCAGTCGCATCAATTGAATGCGCAAGACTTGGTGTATGGAAACCTTTGGCATCTAATGAGAAGTCTTGTTGACGTGTGCGGAAATCAATGTTCTTGATTCCTAAACCACGGGCTAATTTTTGTAGCAGTTGAAGCTCTTCGAGTGTTGAATTCGCGGAAGCTAAGACACCCACGTTGCTATAGTCATTTAGATTTTGAATGCCTTCCACTGCCACCTGAAGTGCTGTTTCCCAATCAACCGTTTTCCATTCACCATTTTCTTTAATCATTGGCTGAGTGAGGCGTTCTTCAGACTCAAGTGCTTCATAAGAAAAACGATCACGGTCAGATAACCAAACTTCGTTAATGGCTTCATTTTCCGCCGGTACAACACGCATAACACGATTTTCTTTGGTATGAACAATAATGTTCGAACCAATAGAGTCGTGTGCAGCAATGGCATTGTGCGCTTTAAGCTCCCATGGTCTGGCTTTGTAGCGGAATGGTTTAGAGGTCAAAGCACCGACTGGACATAAATCAATCATATTCCCTGACATTTCGGAACTAATAGATTTCTCAACATAGGTACCAATTTCCATCCATTCTGAACGTCCTGTGGCACCTAACTCCATCATTCCCGCTACTTCTTGGCCAAAACGAACACAACGAGTACAGTGGATACAACGAGTCATATCAGTGCTGATCAACGGACCCGCATTCTTATCACCCACCACACGTTTCGCTTCGACATAACGAGACACATCATCACCATAATCCATGGCAACATCTTGCAACTCACATTCACCACCCTGATCGCAGATTGGGCAATCCAACGGGTGGTTAATCAATAAAAATTCCATCACAGATTTCTGAGATGCAATCGCTTTTGGCGATTTCGTGTGCACCTTCATGCCATCTGTCACAGGTGTAGCACAGGCCGGAAGTGGCTTCCAAGCCCCTTCAACTTCTACTAAACACATACGACAGTTTGCGGCAATCGATAGTTTTTTGTGGTAACAAAAACGGGGAATCGGAATCTGTGCCCCATCAGCAACATCGATCAACATGTCACCTTCATGGGCCTCAATAACTTGTCCGTTTATTTCAACTTTTACCATAGTTCTTCAACCTAAATATAATTTGGTTCGGGAAAAATTTTGTTTAAAATTTTCGCCCTGATAAGCACGAAAAAGCGCAATAAAAATTGCGCTTTATCGGTTCCGATCACGTTTATACGCGATCGTATATACTGCATCCATGTTCTATGTAATGCTGGAATTCATGTTCATACTGATCAACTGCACTGGTTAATGCAATTGTTGCAGCGTCACCCAAACCACAAATAACATTACCCATGATTTTGCCAGAAACATCTTTCAAAGCTGCAATGTCTTCCGGACGTCCTTTGCCTTCAACAATCCGATTGAGAACACGCATCAACCATCCTGTTCCTTCGCGACAAGGCGTACATTGCCCACATGACTCATCCCAATAAAAATGCGATAAGTTTTGGCAAACTTTAACGATATCCGTCTGATCATCCATAACAATCATTGAACCTGCACCTAAGAAAGAACCTGCATTTGCAATGGAGTCATAATCCATATTCATTTCTAAGGCTTTTTCAGCAGGAATAATTGCTGTCGAGGCACCACCAGGAATGACACACTTTAACTCTCGCCCTTTCCAGATGCCGCCTGCCAAACCTAGCAAGTCTTTGAAAGGCGTACCCATACGAACTTCAAAGTTACCCGGCTTTTCAACATGACCAGAAACAGAATAGAGTTTTGTTCCACCGGCATTTTTTACACCAAGGTCATTAAACCACTTACCGCCTTTAGACAAAATCATCGGGATAGAAGCAAGTGTTTCCGTGTTATTGATAGTAGTTGGACGGCCATACAAACCATAGCTTGCTGGGAAAGGTGGCTTGAAACGAGGTTGCCCTTTCTTACCTTCAATCGACTCCAACAAAGCAGTTTCTTCACCACAAATATAAGCGCCTGCACCTAAATGCACATGCAAATCAAAGTCCCAACCAGACCCTAAAATATCTTTACCAAGAAGTCCTGCTTCACGCGCTTGATTAATAGCATTTTTGAAAATCTGGTACGGTTCCCAGAATTCACCACGAATGTAGTTGTAACCTTGAGAAGCACCAATAACATAACCGGCAATCATCATTCCCTCAACCAATGCATGAGGGTTATAACGGTGAATATCACGGTCTTTAAAGGTCCCAGGCTCACCTTCATCAGAGTTACAAACAATGTATTTCTGACCTGGTGCTTCACGGTTCATAAAGCTCCATTTCAAACCCGTAGGAAACCCAGCCCCACCACGACCGCGAATATTTGAAGCTTTTACTTCTTCAATAATTTCTGGTGGTGTTAGTTCTCCTGAAACGACTTTCTTCCAAACCTCATAGCCACCATTTGCCATATAGACATCAATGTCATAGGAACGTTCAAGGTGATTTAGACGAAAACAGTTTTCACTTTGATGGACCATTGCTTTACTCCAATTCGTCTAGGATTTTAAATAATTTATCTTCATCCAAGTTTTCATGGTAATCCTTACCAATCTTACACATTGGAGCGCCACCGCAAGCACCTAAGCACTCTACCTTCTTGATAGAAAATTTTCCATCAGCCGTGATTTCTCCTGGTTTAACACCAAGTTTTGATTCCAGTTTGGCACGAAGTTCTTCGCCACCGCGTAGGTAGCAAGATATCGAGTTACACCAATTGATTTGATGCTTGCCGACTGGCTGGTGGTTGTAATTACCATAGAATGTCGCAACTTCATAAACTGCGATTGGCGGCATTTCCAAATATTCAGCAATCTGGTCCATTAACTCATTTGTTAAATGACCATCATTAGATTCTTGAACAATACGTAGAGCTGGCATACATGCAGATTGACGTTGTTCTGCAGGATATTCAGCAATCCAGCGATCAATACGTTCTTTTACTTCACCCTGGATAAAATTTTCCGTTGACGAACTCATCGATCGATTTCTCCAAATACAATATCTTGAGTACCAATAATTGATACCACATCTGCAATCATGTGCCCTTTCACCATCTCATCTAAGGAAGCAAGATGCGGAAAACCTGGCGCACGAACCTTTAAGCGATATGGCTTGTTTGCTCCGTCTGAAACCATGTAGATACCAAATTCACCCTTTGGATGCTCAACTGCAGCATAAGCTTCAGATGCAGGCACTGTATAACCTTCGGTATAAAGTTTAAAGTGATGAATCAACGCTTCCATATTGGATTTGGCATCTTCACGTGAAGGCGGAGCAACCTTATTATCTGAACTCATAACAGGGCCGTCATTTTCTTTTAGCCACTTCACGCATTGTTTAATGATTTTGTTAGACTCGCGCATCTCAGCGACACGAACCAAGTAACGGTCATAGCAGTCACCCGTTTTCCCAACAGGAATATCGAAATCCATTTTGTCGTAGACTTCATAAGGTTGTTTCTTACGTAAATCCCAAGCGATACCAGAGCCACGAAGCATTGGACCCGTAAACCCAAGTTGGAGCGCACGCTCAGGTGAAACAACACCAATATCAACCGTACGTTGCTTCCAGATACGGTTATCAGTTAACAGTGTTTCATATTCATCTACATAACCAGGGAAACGCTCTGTAAAGGCTTCAATGAAGTCTAGCAATGACCCTTCGCGGGTTTCATTCAAATCATTAAGTTTCTTCCCTGATGTCCACTTTGATTCTTCGTATTTCGCCATAGTATCTGGCAAATCACGATAAACCCCACCCGGCCGGTAATAAGTCGCATGCATTCGAGCACCAGAAACTGCTTCATAGCAATCCATTAGATCTTCACGTTCACGGAATGCATATAGGAAAACAGTCATAGCACCTATATCTAGTGCATGGGCACCTAACCACATCAGGTGGTTAAGAATACGAGTGATTTCGTCAAACATAACACGAATGTATTGCGCACGCTCTGGTACTTCAACACCTAACATCTTTTCAATCGACATGACATATGCATGTTCGTTAGACATCATAGATACATAATCCAAACGATCCATATACCCAATCGATTGGTTGTAAGGCTTAAATTCTGCTAATTTTTCAGTACCACGGTGAAGCAGACCAATATGTGGATCTGAACGTACAACCGTTTCACCATCTAATTCTAGAACTAGACGCAACACACCATGCGCTGACGGATGCTGCGGACCAAAGTTAAGAGTATAGTTACGAATTTCTGACATTTGAGACCCTTACTCAGCTGTTTCTGGCGAAGGTTTACGAATAACGCGCGGAACATTCACGCGGTTTTCAATCGAGACCGGTTCATAGACAACGCGACCCTTGTCGTTGTCGTAACGCATTTCTACATGACCCGTCAATGGGAAATCTTTACGTAACGGATGACCGATAAAACCATAATCCGTTAAGATTCGACGTAAATCTGGATGACCTTCGAATAAAATTCCATAAAGATCAAAAGCTTCTCGCTCAAACCAGTTTGCAACTGACCAGATATCGATCACACTTGGAATGACAGGAAGTTGCGTGTTAGGAGCAAAGACTTTTACACGAAGGCGAATATTATGTTCAATAGATAGTAGGTGATAAACTGCCGCAAATCGACGTTCCATATCCAGCGAATCATCTTGCTGTTCATCTTCAGCAAAATCAAACACACCACGATTAAAACCTGAATTAGGAGCCTTCATGGTTTCCCAATTGGCTTTACCATAATCCAGATAATCTATACCGCATAAATCGATAAGTTGCTCAAAACCCAGCTCATCACGACACTTCATTAAACCATCAAAAGCGTCTTTGGCAGATAATTCAATCGTTAATTCATCTAAAGCAATTTCACTTGAAACCAATTCGGCTTTTAACACATCTTTAATGCGAGTTTGCAAATCTAAAATAGACTGTTTCATTCCTTCAAACTCCCATTAACGCGCAATTGTATTAGTACGCTTGATTTTATTTTGCAGCTGTACAATCCCGTACAACAACGCCTCAGCCGTTGGAGGGCAACCAGGAACATAGACATCGACTGGAACGATTCGATCACAACCGCGAACAACAGAGTAAGAATAGTGATAGTAACCGCCACCATTCGCACATGAACCCATTGAGATAACCCAGCGAGGCTCTGCCATTTGGTCATAAACTTTTCGAAGTGCTGGTGCCATTTTGTTAACTAGAGTTCCAGCAACCACCATAACATCGGACTGACGTGGCGATGGACGGAAGATAATCCCGAAACGGTCAAGGTCATAGCGTGATGCACCTGCATGCATCATTTCAACAGCACAACAGGCCAAGCCAAATGTCATTGGCCACAGTGATCCAGTACGCGCCCAATTGATAAGCTTATCAGCAGAGGTTGTAACAACACCTTCTTTTAAAACGCCTTCTACTCCCATTCCAGCGCTCCTTTTTTCCACTCATAGATAAAGCCAATTACTAGCAACGATAGAAACACACCCATCGCCAATAAACCAAAAGTGCCAACTTCATCCAGCACGATCGCCCATGGGAATAAGAATGCAATTTCCAAGTCAAAAATAATGAATAAAATTGCCACTAGGTAAAAACGCACATCAAACTTCATACGCGCATCTTCAAAGGCTTCAAAACCACACTCATAGGGAGAGTTTTTCTCCGAATCAGGTTTTTGTGGCCCCAGTAAGTAACCAATTAAAATTGGCCCTACGCCAAAAAGAATCCCTAGCACTATAAAGACTATAACGGGTAGATAATTTTCTAGCATTGGTTGTATGACCTCATCTAGCAAAAATAAACTGCTGCCTGAACCATCAAACAGCAGTACGAATTTGGTGCCGATGGGCGGACTCGAACCGCCACGACTTGCGTCACCACCCCCTCAAGATGGCGTGTCTACCAATTTCACCACATCGGCAAAGAATTTTTAGTTTGGAACAACCGGGGTTTCCGACTGCTTGTCAGCTTCTTCAGTAACCTTTTGGGTTTCTGTCGTGACACTCTGATATCCCTTAGCTTGTTGGCTGGCGATATAAGCAAGTGTCAAACTTGTGATAAAGAAAATGGTTGCAAGCACCGCAGTGACGCGCGACAAAAAAGTCGCTGAACCACCACTACCAAATACCGATTGAGAAGAAGAACTTCCACCACCGAAGTTGGCACCTGCATCTGCGCCCTTACCGTGTTGCATTAAAACCAACACAATTAATAAGAACGCAATAATAATATGAATTGTTAAAACAATGCTAAACATTAGGCACTCGCTATGTCTTGAGCGGCTTGACAAATCGCCGCAAAATCTTCTGCTTTTAGTGATGCACCACCAATCAAACCTCCATCGATATCTGCTTGCGCAAATAGCTCTGCTGCGTTATCAGGCTTAACACTACCACCGTATTGAATAATTACTTTTTCAGCGATCGAACGATTTAGTCGAGCCAACTTATCACGAATGAACGCATGCACTTCCTGTGCTTGCTCAGGACTTGCTGTCTTACCAGTGCCAATCGCCCACACAGGCTCATAAGCAATAACGATGTTTTCAAACTGTTCAACACCAACTTTTGAAATGACTGCCTCTAACTGGGTAGCAATCACAGATTCCATTGTTCCTGACTCTCGCTCTTCTAGCGTTTCTCCGACACAAAAAATTGGTGTAATTCCCGCATCAAGTGCAATAGCAACTTTATTGGCAATTTGAACGTCCGTTTCACCATAGATTGAACGTCGTTCTGAGTGACCTAAAATCACATAATCACATTGCATATCTTTCAGCATAGCAACTGAAATCTCACCAGTGAATGCACCTTGTACCGCTTCTTCTGCAATATTTTGTGCACCAATCTTAACATTTGACCCATTTAGCTCAGAGATCGCTTGAGAGATGTATAAAGCAGGGGGACAGACAGCAATATCAATTGCGGTCATTGAATTTGTTTGCTGTTTTAGGCCTTGATTCAATTCCGTTACAAATGCCTTAGAACCGTGCATTTTCCAGTTTCCAGCAACAAATGGCTTTCTCATTTCCTTATCTCCGACACAAAATTTGCGCAATATTAGCGTTTTCTTTCCCTAAAAACAATATTGCATTTTTATGAAAACTCTGATTCAACGACCGCTTGAAGTTCATCTGCTAATCTATTAACCTTTGTAAGGTCTTGACCTTCAACCATAACCCGGATTTTGGATTCTGTTCCAGAGGCTCGAATTAAAACGCGACCTTTGCCAGCAAATTCTTTTTCCGCCTGCTGAATCGCTTTTTGCAGCCGAGTATTTTCGTCAACTCCCTGATTATTTGCAACCGCAATATTACGTAGCTCTTGCGGATATACTTGAATCTCAGACAGCACTGACTTTAATGTCTTTTTCTGACTCACTAAAGCCGCTAATATTTGCAGGGCAGCAACAATTCCATCACCTGTCGCAATTTTATTGAGGCAAAGCACATGACCAGATGGTTCAGAACCATAAATCCAACCTTTTTGAAGCAATAATTCTTTAACAAACCGATCCCCGACATTACTTCTCGCAAAATCCACACCTTTGGCTTTCAAGGTGTTTTCAAACCCGAGGTTACTCATAAGAGTACCAACAACACCTGGAACAGGTTTACCCGTCATGGTTGCAAGGATATATAAAATCGCATCACCATCTGCAACCTGACCAGATTCATCGACCATCATGACTCGATCACCATCACCATCAAACGCAATACCAATATCCGCTCTATGCGCATCTACTGCTTGAATCAAAGCGTCTAAGTCAGTCGCACCACATGACTTGTTAATATTCACGCCATCCGGCTTAGTACCAATGGCAAAAACTTCCGCACCGAGCTCTTTAAAAACACTCGGCGCAATATGATAAGTGGCACCATTTGCACAATCTAAAACGATTCGAAGCCCTTTTAATTTTTGTTTAGCCCGATAAGTTCCTTTACAAAATTCAATATACCGGCCGGCCGCATCATCAATCCGTTGTGCCTTACCAAGAGACTCAGAGTCGACTACATGCATTTTTTGCTCAAACATAGCTTCAATTTCTAGTTCTAGCGCATCAGAAATCTTTTGACCCTCTGCAGTAAAAAACTTGATTCCATTATCTTCATGCGGATTGTGGGAGGCACTAATCACGACGCCTAAATCATTGTTAAAGGTTTGTGTCAGATAAGAAACTGCAGGAGTCGGCATAGGGCCAACTAAATAGACATCGATTCCCGCTGCAATAAAACCCGCCTCTAATGCTGACTCAAACATATAACCGGAAATTCGCGTGTCTTTTCCAATCAAAACCGATTTTAAGCCGCGTTTTTGCATCACTTGACCAGTTGCCCAACCCAACTTCAATACCTGATCTGGTGAAATCATTCCTTTACCGACTCGATTGCGGATTCCATCGGTTCCAAAATATTTTCTTTTCTGCATAGTCATTTATTATCCACTCTCTTATTTTTATAATTTTTAACCGGCCGGTATCTTTTTCACTAGCATTACCACAATGCTTGTGCCACTTTTAATGCCTCTACCGTTTGTTTCACATCATGAACCCTTAAGATTTTAGCGCCTTTAAGTGCTGCAACAACCGCCGCACCCACACTACCATAAACACGATCTTTTGCTGCTCTCTCATCTGAAAAATCTAATAATTCACCAATCATCTTTTTCCGAGACACGCCAACCAATAAGGGATAAGGCAAATTCAATAAACGATCTACGTTCTGAAAAAGACTCTGATTATGCTCCAAATGTTTACCAAACCCAAATCCAGGATCAATCATAATCTGCTCTTTTCGAATTCCGCCTTGTAAACACTCCTCAACACGCTGTCGTAGAAAAAGACTGACATCCTGCACTACAGAGTCATAACTTACCTGTTGCTGCATGGTTTTGGGCATGCCTTTTTTATGCATTAAACAGACCGGCACATCTAGCTTGGCAGCCACATTAACCGCCCCCTCTTCCTGCAATGCATTGACATCATTAATCATATTTGCACCCAAACCAATCGCGCTTTCCATGACTTGTGGCTTATAGGTATCAATTGAAATAGGTAAATCACTTATTTCCCGCACTAACTCAATTGCCGGTAAAACCCGATCTAATTCTTGCTGCAACTCAACAGGCTCAGCACCTGGACGCGTGGATTCCCCTCCAATGTCGAATATATCTACACCATCCGTAACCATTGCCTCAATTGACCGCTGTAATTGATCTACACTGACATTATCCCCCCCATCGGAGAAGGAATCTGGCGTAACATTTAAAATCCCCATTACAGCTGCACGCTGACGTGATTCAGCAACCTGTTGCAACCAAGAGTGCAATTCCATTTTCAATCCTTTTTCCACTTATAAAAAAACCTCGCAAAAGCGAGGTTTTTAGAACTTCTGAATACCATTTGAGAATTAATGCAATTTAGGTTCTTCAGAACCTTCGCCTTTGGACTCACCCGACAGATCATCAGAAACTCTATCATCCGGTTTCTTTTCTGACATCTCTTCAAGTGAAGGCGAATCGTTTTTTTGAACAGGAGGTTCATCATCCGGCTCCACCCATTCTTTGGGGGCACCGGGTTCTTCACCCGCCATAATGCGATCCACTTGGTCTTTATCAATCGTTTCATACTTCATTAGACATTCAGTCATCACTTCAAGTTTGTCACGATTGTCATTCAAAATCTGAGTTGCACGTTGGTAGTTACGATCAATAATATTACGAATCTCTTCATCAATCTTTTTGGAAACCTCACCCGATACATTAGCGTTTCGAGAAGTCCCCATAAAACCACCCTTATCCTCTTCTTCATAAAGCAGAGGACCTAGGTTGTCTGACAGACCCCATTTGGTCACCATATTACGGGCTATTGCCGTAGCACGTTCAATATCGTTTGATGCACCAGTAGTAACAGAGTCTTCGCCGTAGATAATCTCTTCGGCAATACGCCCTCCATACAAGCTTGACAATTGTGACTCTAACTTACGTTTTGAATAACTATAACTGTCTTCTTCAGGTAGATACATAGTCACACCCAAAGCACGGCCGCGCGGCATAATTGAAACTTTATAAACAGGATCATGTTCAGGTACAAGATAACCAACAATCGCATGACCCGACTCATGGTAAGCCGTCATTTTGCGCTCATCTTCTTTCATGACCATTGATTTGCGCTCAACACCCATTAAGATTTTATCTTTCGCTTTCTCAAAGTGTTGTTGCGTCACCAGTTTTTCATTTTCACGTGCGGCAAACAGTGCCGCCTCATTTACTAAATTTGCAAGATCTGCACCAGAAAAACCTGGTGTACCGCGTGCAATGTAGGAAGGTTTGACGTTTTCTGATAACGGCACCTTACGCATGTGAACACGAAGAATCTGCTCACGGCCTCGAATATCTGGCAAGCCAACCGTTACCTGACGGTCAAAACGCCCAGGTCTCAACAATGCCGGATCAAGTACATCGGCACGGTTTGTTGCAGCAATCACAATAATTCCTTCATTGCCCTCAAAACCATCCATTTCAACCAGCATTTGGTTTAATGTCTGCTCACGTTCGTCGTTTCCGCCGCCCATGCCTGCTCCACGACTACGACCTACGGCATCAATCTCATCAATGAAGATAATACAAGGTGCATGTGCTTTTGCTTGTTCGAACATATCTCGCACACGAGACGCACCGACACCCACAAACATTTCAACAAAATCAGAACCTGAAATCGTAAAGAAAGGAACCTTTGCTTCACCTGCAATCGCTTTTGCTAAAAGTGTTTTACCTGTACCCGGTGGACCTACCATCAAAACACCACGGGGAATATTTCCCCCTAAGTTTTGATACTTCGATGGATCGCGCAGGAAGTCAACAATCTCACCCACCTCTTGTTTTGCTTCATCGGCACCGGCAACATCTTCCAATGTAACCTTGTTTTGATCTTCAGTCATCATACGAGCTTTTGACTTACCAAATGACATAGGTCCGCCTTTGCCGCCAACACCACCGCCCATAGAACGCATGAAGAAAATCCAAACCGCAATCAATAGCAGCATTGGGAACCAAGAAATAAAGATTTGCATCAACACACTCTGTTGCTCAGGTGGTTTTGCACTTACCTGAACACGATTATCAAGCAAATCGCCCATTAATCCAGGATCACCCGGATTATAGGTAGTGAATGAATCACCATTGCCATAGACACCGCGTATGGTAGCGCCTTCAATGCTTACCTTGCTTACTTGGCCTTGGTGAACTTGATCAATAAAGTCTGAATAATCTAATCGTCCAGACGTTCCCTGCCCTTGAGAACCAAAGTGATTAAAAACCGACATCAAAATCATGGCAACCACTGCCCAGATTAAGACGTTTTTCAGCAAATCATTATTTTTCATTGATTAACCTTGTTTTATTTATTTATTCTAGTTTTACCACTTCTAAAACAGTGAATAATGACTAGACTATTTCGAACTGGATAGCTTATCACAATTTTTTATAAATTTATTTTATCCGCAATCGTTTTCATTAATCACGTCAATCATTTTTCATAAACATGTTGAGTGCTTTGCAGCCCGATTACTTCTTACCACGCGCTAACAAGTAGATTTCCTTACTACGTGGTCGCGATGCTTTTGGCTTGCGGGTAATGACTTTTTGATACTTTCCTCTCAGAGTTTGTATGAGTTCGTTGTAACCTTCACCCTGAAAAACCTTCATTAATAAATCACCATTTCTCTTTAAAACCTGATCTGCCAAATCGACACATAATTCAACCAGATACATGGAACGAGGAATATCCACTGACTTATTACCACTCATATTCGGTGCCATGTCAGACATCACCACATCTACATCACGACCGGCCAGTGACTCTAGTAATTTGTTATAGACGTCATCTTCGCGAAAATCACCTTGAATAAAAGTTACCCCGGCAAACGGTTCTACCGGCAAAATATCTAAAGCAAAAACTTCTCCTTGATCGCCGACTTTATGAACCGTCCATTGTGACCACCCCCCCGGTGCAGCACCTAAATCGACCACACACATGCCTTTTTTAAACAATTGATCTTTATCATCAATCTCTTGCAATTTATAAACAGCACGTGAGCGCCAACCTTCTTTTTTGGCTAATTCAACGTAATAATCATCAAAATGCTCTTTTAACCAGGAGTCACTGGATTTACTTCTCGCCATAATCGGTTTTCTACTACAATACGTTCTTATTAATTATGAATGAATTTGGATTTTTCAATGAGCAAATCAAACAAAAAACTGGCCTCTCTGAGCAACCCACAGAAAAAGTTTCTAAAAGGGATTGCGCATAATCTTAACCCAATGATTATTATCGGGAGCAATGGCGTCACGGATTCTTTGATGGCGGAGTTGGAAACCACCCTTGAACATCACGAACTTTTGAAAATCAAAATCGCCATTGGTGAGCGTGATGATCGTAAGAAAATTGTCGATTACATTATTGAAAATACCGGTGCGCTGCTAGTTCAAACCATTGGTAAAACCTGTGTTATCTTCCGCCAGCGTGAAAAAGATAGTGAGTTTTCGCTTAACTAATCAATTCGCTTAAGTAGCATTCTTTACCGGCCGGTAAATTTTCAACACAAAAAAGCCTTGTTATTACACAAGGCTTTTTCTTTTTTTGGCTCACAACCATTAAATCAAATCCAACCCTCGAGCCAAATCTTTTTTAATATCACCACCCGACTCCAAACCAACCGAAATACGAATTAAATTATCGGTAATGCCTGCTGCAAGTCGATCCTCATATGGCACTCGACTATGAGTCGTACTTGCTGAATGCGTAA
>JAASTL010000107.1 GCA_021767305.1 Piscirickettsiaceae bacterium
ATTTAGGTTCAAAACTGACATATTTCTGTTGCATGCATTACTTGTGAAAAGCTCTTGAATTGTGTGAATGTAATAAAGACGGGGTTGTTTTTTTTCAAGAGGAAATGGTTAAAAAAAGTATAAAAAGAGGCTCTTTATGATTTGCACCGATACATTCAGTGGAAATAGATATTTGTTTTACTTAGCTTGGCATTTTGTGCAGACAAAAAAAAGCGCAATTAACATTGCGCTTAAGTTCGCAGGAGGAGCCTTTCAAAAGACTCTTTAAGAGAAATGTTAGAAAAACTCGATCTCGTCTTCGACTTCCTGTTCTTGATGCATGCGGTCTCGCATACGCCCTTTCATGATCTCAATCGCTTCTTCAGCAGGCACATGTTGATCAAAAATCAATTCAAACAGCTCTTCCTCTTCACGCATAGTGGTGCCTTTACGCACATTGGCTTTAAAGGCTTCCCACTCTTCTGCACTTTTGACTTTCATTTCATGAGAGACAATTTCTGCCAAGCCTGAAAGACCGTGAGAGACGTGTTCTAAACGCTGGCTGAGTTTGTCATAAAACTGGAAGGCTATAACCGCTTGTTGCATTTTTTGCGAAAGCTCGCCGGCTTCACTCAGCAGCACGCTTTTATGGTCATCCATACCTTCAACCGATTCAGTCAATTCAGCAATCTTGCTGCCCGTATCCTGAATCTGTTCAATATGTTTTGACATGTAAGTGAAAGAATCAATTAGGGTGTTAACCGAGTTATCCCCTTCCGTAATAGATAGATCAATTTGCGCAACCGATAAATTCAAAACCAGTATTGTCTGTTGGACCTCTTTTGAGCCTAAAGCGTAGTTGGCTTGCTCGCTCATATTCACCTCAGTTGTACATTCAAGTAAGTTAACTTATTTAAGTCATTGATTTATTTTTATCTCCAGCACCTAGCAGCACTGGATTTAAATTTTTTACCAGCTTAAGCCACGCTTAATTGCGGATTTCCTGCCTTATGAGATGAAACCGTTTCTGAGACATCCAGAATAAGTGAAACGGTACCATCACCCAAGATAGTAGCCCCTGCAATACCGGCAATCTTCATATAGTTGGTTTCTAAGCTTTTGATAACCACTTGCTGTTGACCTAATAGGTCATCAACAAAAATACCCGCTCTCTGGCCGCCGTCTTCTACCACGACTAACAAGCCTTGAGAAAGATCGGTTTGGGCATCTTTAATACCCAGTTTTTTATGCAATCTAATAACCGGAATATAACTATCACGTAATTTATAGAGTTCGGTTTCACCCGCAATCCCTTTAACCAGAGACTTATCGACTTGAATAGATTCGATAATGGACACCAGTGGGAATACATAAGTTTGAGAGCCAACCGAGCACAGCTGGCCATCCAAAATTGCCAAGGTAAGCGGTAATCTGATAGTAAACACACTGCCTTCACCCACCGTGGTTTTGACATCAACCGAACCACCTAAGCTGCGGATATTTCGACGTACCACGTCCATACCGACACCACGTCCTGAGATGTCACTGACTACATCTGCGGTTGAGAACCCAGCGTGGAAAATCAGATCGACAATCTCTTCATTACTCAAGTTATGGTCAGGTTCAATAACACCTTTTTCAATTGCTTTGGCTTCAATCTTCTCATGATTGATACCGGCGCCATCGTCGGTTATTTGAATAAGGATATTACCACCTTGGTGGAAAGCCGCGAGTTTAACAGTACCCATTTCTGGTTTACCCGCAGCGACACGTACATCCGGGTTTTCAATACCGTGGTCAATTGAGTTACGTACAATATGAACCAGAGGATCGGTGAGCTGTTCCAGCATAGTTTTATCAAGTTCAGTGCCTTCACCTTCCATGACCAAATCAATTTGCTTACCAAGCTTTTGACTCACGTCATGCACAATACGTGGCATACGGTTGAAAGCAAAACTCACTGGCAACATACGAATATTCATTACCGCTTCTTGCAGTTCACGTGTGTGTCGTTCTAGATGGGTTAGCCCCTCTTTGAGTTTATCTACCCAGTCCATGTTGCTAGTGGAATCTCCGCCATCAAGACTTTGATCGGCATACTCGCCAAACTGACTGAGCATAGACTGAGTAATAACCAACTCACCCACTAGGTTAACCATCTGGTCTATTTTGCTCAAATCTACACGAATTGAACCTTCTTGTTTAGGTTTGGAGTCAGCTGGCTTAGCAGCCGCTTTGGCAGCCGGCTTTTTAGCCACTGGCGCTGTTTGTGGTGCTTGCGCAGGTGCGGTTGGCTGTGAAGCCTCCGCGGTTGCGGCAGAAGTTGCCGCTTGAGTCGCCTCTGCTTGAGCTGGTTGGGCAGTCTCTGCAACCGCTTCAGCTGCTGGAGTTACTGTACTGGCTGCCTGTGGTGCGGTGACGATAACTTCAGCGCCATCTCCATCAATCCATTCAAACACTTCACGTATATCGTCTTCTTTAATACCTTCACCAGAGAGGAATAAGTCCCATTTAAGGTACACTGACTCAGGGTCGTAACTGGTAATTTCAGGCATTTTAGAGTCGTCGGCTTTAACTTCCAACTTACCTAAGGTTTCTAACTCACGGAAAATTCGTAACGGTTCATTCCCTGTTTGCAGAAGTTCTTTTTCAGGAATTAACTGAATATGCCATTGCCCAGAACCCGAAGCTTCCTCAGCTTGCGCTTCAGAGCTCTCAGTTGCTGCATCACCATCTTCAACACCAAGAATGCGTTCCAACATAAGCTGAACTTCATTGGCTCTTTCTTCGTCGATAGGTTCATGCGCTTGCAACTTGGTGAGCATGTCTCTTAAAACATCCACTGCCGCCAGCATAGCGTCAATCGACTCTTGCGTAACTTCACGGCGACCATCTCGCATTTCATCCAACAAGGTTTCCAGTACGTGGGTAAAACCGGCAATTTCATTAAAACCAAAGGTACCACTTCCGCCCTTGATGGAATGCGCTGCACGGAAAATTTCGTTGATTTTTTCTTTATCAGGCTCACCCGGCGGCAGGTTCAACAAGCCTGTTTCCATCACATCCAAACCCTCAAAGCTCTCTTCAAGATAGGTTTGGCGAAAAGTTTCCATCATGTCCATAGTGTTTTCCTCAGAAAAGTTCTACTTCACCTTCAACAGGCTTAGATTCAATATTATTGATATAGCGATTTTCCTGGTCAGCCAAGGACTGATTGTGCATCGCATTCAATCTTCTCACTCGTACTCGACCAGTGAGCGGGTAATATAAGACCTTTCTCGGATAGATATCTCCTATGTCCTGAGAGACGATCTTAAACCCTTCTGTATAGATATAATCAAATGCAAAGCCAATATTGTACCAACCCACATTATTTGACGAATCCATGATGCGACCACCACCAAATATTTTGAACTCCAACCGCTCTCTACGCGCGCCTTTGTGCAGTAATGCATTGACTAAATTTTCCATGGCGTAGTTACCATATCGATTAGCGCCAGAGAGTTCAGCTTGTGCAGCTTGGCCTTTATTGACAGGAAGCATAAAGTGGTTCATGCCGCCCACTCCGGCAATAGGATCACGCACGCAGGCGGAAATACAGGAACCTAAAACGGTTTCAACCCGTTCATTTTCATTGGTGACATAGAATTCACCCGGAAGAATTTTGATAGAGGTGATACCTTCAGCTGGATCAACACTTTTTTGCATAGCGGAATGCGACCTTAATGGATTTGCATTTGATTATTTGTTAACCAATTACGCTTTCAAATCCAACAGCTGAAGATAATATTTGGAGGCTAGCTATTCAGAGGAGGTTTTCTGACGCTTTTTGCTTTTATGGTAAGCACGTCTTTTTTTGAAAAAATCACTAATCTGCTGACTGCATGCCATTTGCTTGACACCACCGGTAATTTCAAGCTGATGATTCAAAAACTCATTATTGGCTATATCAAGAATCGAGCCAGCTGCACCTGTTTTTTTATCAAAAGCGCCAAAAACTACTCGTTTTACCCGTGCATGCACCATTGCACCGGCACACATGGGGCATGGTTCCAGTGTGACATAGAGAGTTGTATCTAATAATCGGTAGTTGCCTATGCGCTCACCGGCAGCTTTAAGGGCAATTATTTCCGCATGCGCAGTCGGGTCGTTATTTTGAATCGATTGATTCCAACCCTCAGCAATCAGTTCATTATTTAACACCACTACGGCACCGACAGGCACTTCTCCAATGGCTTCAGCTTTTTCAGCAAGCGTTTGTGCATAAGCCATCCAAAACTCATCTTGTTCAACTTGATTTAAACCTTGCGGTACTTGCATAAAAACCTCAGATATAAAAAAAGCTTTCCAAATTTCTTTTAGAAAGCTTTTATAAATTAAGCATGTTTAAGCAAACTAAATCTTTTCAACCCAAGGTACTCAAAGACAAATTTAAGTTAACTAAACAAGAATTTGAGCCACGCAGGGTTAGAAAGTTTTAGGAAGCTAAAGGTTACTCCCATTCAATGGTAGCAGGTGGTTTTGATGAAATATCGTAAGTCACACGGGTAATGCGTGGAATCTCATTGATAATACGTCCAGAGACATGCTCCAAGAACTCATAAGGTAAGTGAGCCCAACGCGCTGTCATAAAGTCGATGGTTTCTACCGCACGCAATGCAACCACATAATCATAACGGCGAGCATCACCGACTACACCTACCGATTTAACCGGCAAGAACACCGCAAATGCCTGAGAAGTTTTGTCGTACAGATCCCATTTATGCAGTTCTTCGATGAAGATATGATCAGCCAGACGCAAGATATCGGCATACTCTTTTTTCACTTCACCCAAAATACGTACCCCAAGACCTGGTCCAGGGAAAGGATGACGATAAACCATGT
Source organism: Piscirickettsiaceae bacterium (assembly GCA_021767305.1). The sequence continues at coordinate 4,864 of JAASTL010000107.1, forward strand.
TGTACGGCAAACCTAAAGCCAGACCTAATTTACGCACCTCATCTTTAAAGAGTTCACGTAGCGGTTCAATCAAAGACATTTTCATATCTTCTGGTAAGCCACCTACATTATGGTGCGATTTAATGACTTTTGCTTTACCAGTTTTTGAACCGGCTGATTCAATCACATCCGGATAAATAGTCCCCTGCGCCAACCAGTTAACACCTTTCAACTTAGCTGACTCTTTATCAAAGACTTCAATGAACTCACGACCAATGATTTTGCGTTTTTCTTCTGGATCAGTTTTACCTGCCAGCGCTTCCATAAAGCGGTCTTCCACATCGGCACGGATAACGCGAATCCCCATGTTCTCAGCGAACATCGCCATTACCTGATCAC
>JAASTL010000108.1 GCA_021767305.1 Piscirickettsiaceae bacterium
CACCAACAATAAAGAGGATCTTTGAAGTGTCTACTTGAATCATATCCTGATTAGGATGCTTACGTCCGCCTTGTGGAGGAACAGAAGCCATCGTACCTTCAACTAATTTCAATAGCGCTTGCTGTACACCCTCACCGGAAACATCACGCGTAATTGAAGGATTCTCAGATTTACGGGTAATCTTATCTATTTCATCAATATAGATAATGCCTCGTTCCGCCTTTTCTGGATCGTTATCACAGCGCTGTAGCAACTTAAGTACAATACTTTCAACGTCTTCACCTACATAGCCAGCTTCAGTCAAGGTTGTGGCATCAGCAATGGCAAAAGGCACATCTAACAAACGTGCTAATGTCTGAGCCAGTAGCGTTTTACCTGAACCTGTTGGACCAATTAACAAAATATTACTTTTGGTTAATTCAACATCGTCTTTAATATGCGCATTCTGTAGGCGTTTGTAATGGTTATAAACGGCAACAGAAAGCACTTTTTTGGCATTGAATTGACCTATTACATAATCATCTAGAATTGCGCTGATCTCATGCGGTGTTGGCAGATTATCCAGTTCAAATTGACTGATATCTTCTTCGCCAAACTCGTCACGTAAAATATCGTTACACAGTTCTACGCACTCATCGCAGATATAAACCGACGGACCGGCAATCAGTTTTCTGACTTCATCTTGACCTTTGCCACAAAATGAACAGTAAAGGGTTTTATCATCACTCATAGCAAAACCTTAGCGTTGGGTTAGAACTTTATCAATCAAGCCATACTCACAAGCGTCATCTGCGCTCATAAAGTTATCTCGATCGGTATCACGTTCAATCGTCTCAATATCCTGACCAGTATGATCAGCCAAAGCACGATTTAATTTTTCTTTAATTTGCAGGATTTCTTGCGCGTGGATTTGAATATCGCTGGCCTGCCCTTGGAAACCACCCAGTGGTTGGTGAATCATGACACGTGAATTCGGCAATGCAAAACGTTTACCTTTAGCACCTGCAGACAGTAAAAACGAACCCATGCTCGCCGCCTGACCAATACACATTGTGCTAACATCAGGTTTTATAAAACGCATCGTATCGTAAATGGCCATACCCGCCGTTACACTGCCACCTGGGGAGTTAATGTATAGGTGGATGTCTTTATCTGGGTTTTCCGATTCTAAAAACAGCATTTGTGCAACAATCAAGTTCGCCATATGGTCTTCAACCTGGCCAACTAAAAAAATGACTCGCTCTTTTAATAAACGAGAGTAAATATCGTAAGAACGTTCACCACGGCTGGTTTGCTCAATGACCATTGGTACGAGCGCATTTTGAATTGATTCGTGCATATTTATTAGCTTTATTTCCGTTTGAATTTTATTTTTATCTAGTTTGCCATAATTATGACATATTAGTCATAACACGTCTGACTTTAGCCTGACTTTAACAATACTCTATGTCTGTATATTAGCTTTTTCAATAGCAAAAAAAAACTTAACCCCGAACACAAATTTTAATTTTATGTTCAGGGTTAAGTTTTTAACGCAAATTACCTGTTTAAAATCAGGTAACTAGGTAGATTACATAGTGCGACCGATTACTTCATCGAAAGACTTTTTAACTTTCTTGGTTTTTGCTTCATCAATCACTTTCTGCGCTACTTTACCTTCAACCAGAATACCTCTGATTTCAGAACGAGCACCAGGATTCTTAGCATACCATTCTACAACTTGCGCTGGATCTTCATAAGAAGCCGCTTGTTCTTCAATATAACCAGTCACTTCTTCATCAGAAGCTTCAAAGTTATTTGCTTTGATAATATCACCAAGTACCAAACCTAGAGTAACACGGTCACGTGCTTCATCTTCAAAATGGCTTGCTTCGATATTGATATCTTCTGCTTTCATACCTTGCTGCTGCATGTTTTGTACAGCGCGATCCATTAAGTTTTTCACTTCCTGATCAACTAGAGATTTTGGCAGTTCAACATCAACGATGTCTTTTAGAGCTTCAAGAGCGGCATTGCGGTTTTTGCTTTCAACAGCACGCGCCAGTTCTTTTTCCATGCTCTCTTTGATTTCTTTAATAAGTGCTTCTTCAGTGCCTTCTTCAACACCAAAAGATTTAACGAACTCTTCATCAACATCGGGTAACTGTTTAGTAGAAATTGAGTGCACAGTAATATCAAAAGTCGCCGCTTTACCTTTTAGGTTTTCAGCTTGGTACTCTTCAGGGAAAGTTACTTCAATTGCTTTCTCTTCACCTTTTTTCATACCGATGATGCCATCTTCAAAACCAGGAATCATACGTCCAGAACCTAATTCAAGAGGAACGTTCTCAGCAGAACCACCTTCAAACACTTCACCGTCAACTTTACCAACGAAGTCAATAATTACCTGCTCACCCTTCTTGGCTTTTTTAGCTGCACTCTTAGCAGGCTTCCAAGCCATACGCTGTTCACGAAGGCGATCAATCATAGTAGTAACATCTTTATCAGTTACTTCAGACTCAATTACATCTAATTTGATGCCGCCGAATTCAGGAATGGTGATTTCAGGGTAAACTTCAAAACGTGCAGTGAAAGTCACATCACCTTCTTGGTCGTTTAGGTCATCAAACATTGGGTAACCAGCAACCTGTAGACCTTCTTGGTCGACTGCATCGTAGAATGCTTTTTGTAAAGCTTCGCCCATGATCTCTTGACGAACCTGAGCACCGTGACGTTTTTTAACTACGCTTAGTGGCACCTTGCCTGGACGGAAACCATCCATTTTGACGTTACGACGAATTTCATTTAAGCGTTTTTCAACATCTGCATTCATGTTCTCAGATGGAAAACTTACCGTCATTTTGTGTTCAAGACCTTGTTCTGGTTTTTCTACAGTTACTTGCATTATTAAATCTCAAAGGTTGATGATTAAAATTGGATGGTGCCTCTGAATGACCTTTCAATGGGATATTGATTATCAATTCAAAAACGCCGATAAAAATTAGTGTGGGGATTATACGGATTTACGCTTTGAATTTAAAGAGAAAGTGATAATTTCAAATAAAAACAATAACAAAGCTTTTTACACAGACTTTCATAAAGCTAGATTTCTTGAGTAAATTCAAAAAAATGTTAGAATTCCCCAATCAAAAATTATAGGCCGGTTAATAAATTTTATAGCGTATTAAGCGTGCTTTATGAAGAGATTGATATTTAAGGGAGTTTTATTAATTACAGAGACTCTTGTTAAACTTTTACCAGAAAGGAATTTATTATGGTTATTGAAAAAGCGGTCATGCTAATGGCAGGCACCATGGTTCTATTAAGCACAATCTTAAGCGTTTACCATGATCCGGCTTGGCTTTACCTAACAGGATTTGTAGGTGCAAACCTAATTTTCTCTGGACTTACTGGGTTTTGCCCACTGGTCAAAATCTTACGTAAGTTTGGCATGAAGCACGGCTTAGCGTTTAAATAAGTTATCTATTAAGCCCAGCTTTGACATGAGACATACATAAATGACTCATGCAACAAGCCCGCGTTTAAGCGGGCTTTTTTATGTTACGAAATCTTATTCCAACTAAATTACAATCAATCTGACTCAAATTCAGATTTAATTGATTCAATTTCTTCTTCAAGCTCTAACCAACGCTCTTCTAACTCTTCTAATCTTAACTTGCAATCCGCCTCGGCTTGAATACATTCTGCCAACTCCGTTTTACGCTCATCCTGGTAGAGTGTTTCATCTTCCATCTTGCGATGAAATTCCGCTAACTCATCATTTAACTTTTGTAATTGCTGCTCGATTTTATTGAGTTCTTTTTGAAAAGGCCTCACTTTGGCTTCAAGCTGTTTACGCTGTTGCGCATTTTGTTGACGTAGCTGCTTCTTAGAAACCACATTTTTCTCTGGTTTCTGTTCATCTTGCATGGCTTTTACCGCTTTCATCTGCTGCTGCAGATAACTGTCCAAATCATCATGCAGCCTGGTGACCTGCTTGTTATGAACCCACCAGAACTGTTCAGATAAACTTGCCAGCAGATGCTTGTCGTGGGTCACCAGAATCATAGCGCCACTAAATTCTTGAATAGCCATATCTAATGCATCACGGGTTTCCATATCCAAATGGTTGGTCGGTTCATCGAAAATAATCAAATTTGGCTTTTGGAAAATGATTAAAGCGAGAGCTAAACGTGCCTTTTCGCCACCAGAAAAGTTTTCTACCTTTTCTAAACACTGATTATTAGAAAATCCAAACTGCCCTAAAAAGTCACGACTCTCTTGATCACTGGGAGCTTCTTCCAAAGCCAATAAATGTTGTAACGGACTATGATCAAAATCTAAGGAATCCACTTGGTGCTGTGCAAAGTACCCAATTTTGACACCTTTACTAATGATGACCTTGCCAGACTGCGGTTTAAGCTCTCCCACAATCTGCTTTAACAGCGTTGTCTTACCTGAACCATTAATACCAACAAGCCCAATTCGATCGCCTTTTCGCAAAACCAAATTAACGTTTTCTAAAATCTGTTGCTGAGCATAACCAAAAGAGAGTTCTTCAATTTGCAGCATAGGGTCCGGCTGGTGATCTGGCGACATGAAACGGAAAGTAAATGGGTTGGTCGCTTGCACCGCAGCCACCACCTCCATGCGTTCAAGTGCTTTAATACGACTTTGAGCTTGCTTGGCTTTACTCGCTTTTGCTTTAAAACGTTCAATAAAGCTTTTGAGGTGTTGCATCTGCTGCTTTTGCTTATCATGCAACGCTTGTTGTTGCATTAACTGCTCATTACGCTGGCGTTCAAAAGCGGCAAAATTTCCTGAGTAGTAGTAGATTTTTTGGTTATGAATATGGGCAATACCTTGCACCACTTGGTCAAGAAAATCTCGATCATGAGAAATGACTAACACAGCACCTTGGTAAGACTTTAACCATTGCTCCAACCAAGTAACGGCTTCAATATCCAAGTGGTTAGTCGGCTCATCCAAAAGCAATAGATCGGAACGCTGCATCAATGCACGGGCAAGTTTTAAGCGAACTTGCCAACCACCTGAGAATTCGTCTGTTTTTTTATGGAAATCCGTTTCTGAAAAACCTAAACCAAAGAGCAACTGTTTGGCAATATTAGGCACATTAAAGCCGGAGATTTTATCCATCTCATCATAGGCAGCCACCAGGGCTTGGTGATCACCACTGAGTTCATTCGCAGAGATTTTGGCTCTACATTGCGCATAGGCG
>JAASTL010000109.1 GCA_021767305.1 Piscirickettsiaceae bacterium
ACTTGCTCAGTGATTTTGTCTTTATCAATGGCAGGGTTGATTGCGCTCATGGTAATCCTCTAATGACAGGCGTTTGGAGTATTTAAAACTGAGTAATTTACTGTGTAAATAGTCGACTAAAATATTGTAGCAGTAGAAATTATGTTGTTTGTTTAATTTGCGTATAAATATTTAGAGTTGAGGATTTAGGATGAGTAGGACCGTTGATTTGCTTTATAAATGTAAATTGGTTTTTAAGGATATAAAAAAACCCGCTTGGAAACGGGCTTTTGGATCATTGGTAATTAGTCGTGGTAAATAGTCACAGACTCACCATCATGATTAAGCAGTCATGTTTTTTACGCCGCCTGATTTACGATTATGATCACTGATTTTTTCTTTGTGTTTAACGATTTGACGATCTAGCTTGTCTACTAACCCATCAATTGATGCATACATATCTTCACTTTCGTGCTGAGCAAACAAATCCGCTCCAGAAACATGAACATTTGCTTCTGCTTTTTGCGCTTGTTTTTCTACCGTTAAGACAACATGTACATTAGTAACATGGTCAAAGTGACGTTCTAATTTTTCTAATTTCTCAGATACATATGAACGAAGAGCATCGGTTACATCGATGTGGTGGCCAGTGATATTGATTTGCATAGTATCGCTCCTTTATTTTGTATGATTGCGATCTACTCAGCAAGGTTGGAAATTTGTAGCTCCTTGTCTGAGTTCAATTTCAGTATACCATTAAGAATCTGCGTTAAAAGTGAAGATTCGAAATAGTTTATTTAAATAAATTGACTCTGAATAAGTAGTGTTTTTTTAGCTACTCAAGAGTCAATTTCATGGTTAAGTCGTTTGTGTTTTAAACGGACTTTAAGTTTCTGTATAGGCAAAATGTTCACCTAAGTAAACGCGTTTTACCTCTTTGTGTTGCAGTATCTCTTGAGGTTTTCCTGATGCAAGAATAGTGCCGGCATGCAAAATATAAGCCTGATCACAGACTCCAAGAGTCTCACGAACATTGTGGTCGGTAATCAAGATACCGATATCCATGTTTTTAAGATGTGTAATGATATTCTGAATATCTTTGACAGAGATAGGGTCAACACCCGCAAAGGGTTCATCCAGTAAGATGAATTTGGGTTCCATGGCTAAGGCTCTAGCAATCTCGACACGACGGCGTTCACCACCGGATAATGCTTGCCCCGGTTGTTCTAAAATATGTCCAATTTGTAAGTCATCAACTAAGTTCTCAAATAGTTGATTTCTATGCGCTATTGAAATGTCTTTGCGCATTTCAAGCACCGCCATGATGTTCTGCTTTACGGTCAGTTTACGAAATACCGAGGCTTCCTGTGGTAAGTAACCAATGCCAAGCTTGGCGCGTTCATGAATGGCAAGTTTAGAAATCTCTTTATCATCAATAAAGATTTCACCGGCATCGTTTTTGACCAAGCCCGTCATCATATAAAAAGTAGTGGTTTTACCAGCTCCATTTGGCCCAAGTAGACCAACCACTTGACCGCTGTGAACATCAATGTCTACAGAGGTCACAACCTGTCTTTTTTTGTAACTTTTAGCAAGCTGACGAGCATAGAAGTGCGACATGGTTAAAGCTTTACTCCTGTGGCGTTTTAGAGGTTGACTTAACGGCATTAGAATCTGTCGATTCTGGATTAGTTTGCTTGTTGGTTGCTTTATCTTCCTCGGTTGCTGGAGTAAAGGTCACCGAGACACGTTTTTTATCTTCAGGAGAGCTTTTGGCTTCTAGGGTTTGTGCGGTGATATCGTAGAACAGTTTTGATCCTTGAATCATATGTTTGCCAGGTTGTTCTACTTTGGCGTTGCCAGACAAAACAACGGTTTTATTGGTGGTGTCATATTCGATGCTATTGGCAGAACCCTGTACCCAAGATTGCTCAGTTTGATCAAAGCGCTTAAAAGTAGCTGGGCTGCCTTTGGTAATGGTCTTTTTAAAGCTGCCGCCGGGATGAAAGACTTCAATTGAATCACCTTTTAAAGTTAAAGATCCTTGAGTGACTACGACATTACCTTGGTAAATACTTTTACCCTGTTTTTCGCTAGCGCTAAGGCGATCTGCTTGAATAGTGATTGGCTGCTTTTCATCAGCGTTTTTAGCGGCTTCGGCAAACGCATTTACGCTGCTTAAAATGCTACAAAGCATGAAAAAGATTGATATGTTTTTTAATTGCATTGAATACCTAAGCTCTCATATTCAAATTAAACCTGTTACTTTGGCGTGAAGACAGTTTTAACATCTGATTTGATTTCAAAGTCTCCGCTGGAAACATCCGCCTGCAATCCTCTGCCGGTTATTTGGGTATTGTCGGTTTGAATCCATACCTCATTTTCAGAGGATATTTTTTGCGTTTCGACATTATAGGTCAATTGCTCGGTCTTAAGTTGAGTGTTTAACGGTTTCTCTTGGGTAGATTGTGACTCTTTAGAAGCTGGCAGGGAGGTTTGTATAAGTGTCACATTTTCAGCTAAAACAATTTCTGTATCTTGGTTTGATGAACCTTTAAGACTATTTATTTTGATTTTTTGAGTGTCATTAAAAAGAGTAATTTGTGGTTTTGAAAAACGGCTTTGCTGGGTTTCGTTTTGATAATTAAATTGCTCCGCCTGAATCACTGTTGTATCAGCTTTATCTTCAGTTGAAATTTGCCAGATGGTGGTTTGAGTGGTGGACCAGCTGTAGTCTTGTAAGATTTGATTTTCAGCTGTAATTTTTTTTGATGATTGTTTGCTTGGGGAGGTTAGCCAAATTGCTAGCACGGCAAGGACAAAAATAAGCGTGATAAAACGTATTTTTGTCCAACTCATAATGATTGCCCTGTATTGATGCGAGAGTAAGTCTTATAGCTCACGCATGTAAAAGTCCATATGCTGCTGCCATGTGCCTTGTGAGCGCATTAGAATTTCACAAACTTCTCTAACACAGCCACGGCCTCCTTCATATTTGGAAATATAATCAACTCTAGGTTTAACTTCATCATCACCATCACTCGGGGTAACAGACAGGCCAATGCGCATAAGGATAGGCAAATCTAAAATGTCGTCACCCACATATGCGATCTCATCCAATTCAAGCCCAAGTTCCTCAACGAGTTTGGTAAAGGTTGGTAGTTTATCTGGAACCCCCTGATAAACATGTTTAACCTTAAGGTCTTTCATTCTGTTGGTAACGAGTTGTGATTTGCGCCCGGTGATAATGCCAATCTCAATATTTGATTTTTGCAATAACACCATGCCGTGACCATCACGAGTGTAGAACGTTTTCGTTTCTACACCTTCATCATTGTAAAACAGGCGGTTATCGGTCATAACGCCGTCAACATCGAGAATAAGTAATTTGATTTTTTTGGCTTTTTCAATGATGTGGTCAGCAATCTGCATGGCGGGTTACCTTTGAATATTAAAAATGATGATGGTTTGAATAGGCATTACATCAAACCATTGGGGTCTAATAATAAACTAAGCTCCGACGGAGCGGAAATAGAGAAGTACTAAAAAAGAGATAAATAAAACCGTAAGGATGGCCCCTTTGCCTCGGTAAATCACGGCCTTACCATTTTTTGGCAACGCCATAATCAGCATTAAGAGTGTTAAGCCAAGCATGATAGGCATGTCTATGTAGAGCACATCTTTATCAAGCATGGATGGCGCAAGTAAACCAGGTACTGCAAGTACCGCTAAGATATTAAAGAGGTTAGAACCGACGATATTACCAATCATTAAATCGGCTTCATTTTTTCGCGCCGCAGCAATGGCTGCCGCCAGTTCAGGCAGGCTGGTACCAATGGCAATAATGGTTAAACCGATGACAACTTCAGGAACACCAAAAAATTGGGCGATGTCTACTGCGCCTTCAACCATCATTTTTGCACTAATCATGAGAATGATTAGGCCGCCAATCAAATAAAGTAGAGCTTTACCTTTAGATAGTTCCGGTAATTCTTCAAGTTCATGCGAGGTTTCTTCTGCGAGCGGGTCGTCAGGGCTAATCTCTTTGTTGGCTTTGATCATCCAGAACATCACAATTACCAAGGCACTTGCCAAGATTAAGCCATCAGCAAAACCAAGGTGTCCATCTAGCAGTAACAGGTAAGCACCAAAAGAAATAGCAAGCAGAATTGGCAGTTCACGTTTGATAATTGAAGACTTCACCACAATCGGTGCAATGAGTGCGGTAACACCCAAAACTAAAGCGATATTGGCAATGTTTGAACCGACAGCATTACCGACTGCGAGTCCGGGACTATTGTCTAAAGCAGCCAAAATGGCTACCACTACCTCAGGCATGGAGGTTCCAAACCCTAGAACCACAACACCAACAATTAACGGCGATACCGAATTGTGAACAGCAGTACTGGCAGCGCCTTCAATAAAAATATCCGAGCTCCAGACTAATAAAGCCAGTCCGATAATGAGAAGTACACTTGGTAAAAGTAAGCTGGATAGCATAGGGAGAATAAAGTCCTAATAAAATTGTGCTGGGCATTATAACTAAAATTGCAGGTTAAATAAAGAATGCTTATGATTGCATATAATTAAGATTTCATTTTATGTAATTAGCTGTTTTTAAATCTCTTTAGCATGGGTATGGCAGGGGGATAGCAAGGGTAATGCAAAGGAGCATTCAATGTTGGATAACTTACAAATTGGTTCTTTGGGCTGGGATTATGACCACTGGGCAGGCGGGTTTTATCCAGAAGATATGCCAGAAGAGTGGCGATTAGATTATTATGCCAACACTTTTCGCGTGGTTTTAGTTGAGCAGGCTTGTTGGTCTAAGTGGTCTGAAGATGATATTGAAGAGGTTATTGATGCGGTAGAAGGCGAGTTCGGTTTTTATTTTGAAGTAAAAGATAAAACAGCCTTATCTAAACTGCAGCTTATTAAACAGAAATTTGCCTCTTTGGCCATCGGTGTTGTGCTCTTTGGTGGTTCAGAATTTGATGGTACTGATTTAGATTTACAAGATTTTGCCGGTTTCTCAGTAACTCTGGTGACTGATTCGACTAAAGCTGACGATTTAAAAGTTTCCGCTAAGGTAGGCGAAAAGCTTAATGCTTTCATAAAATCGTCATGGTCTTGGCAGAATGCGGGATTAGAGTTTTATGGCGAGCCATTAG
>JAASTL010000110.1 GCA_021767305.1 Piscirickettsiaceae bacterium
ATAAGTTAAATCAGGAAGGGTCAAAGTAAGTGCTTTCAGACCTTTATCAATCTCTTTATCCTCCAGCACACCTTTAAATGCTGAAGTCAGAGCGGCTGATAACTCTAAAGGCTGATTATTTTCAAAGCGTGTAATATTACTTTGAATCTCTCGCATTGCTAGTTTTTGCATTGATTCCCAGCGCACAAAGCTATCAGAGTCATGCTGAACCAACAATGCCAACTCCGCATCGGTTTGCTCAAACTCCAAAATAACCGGTGCAGAGAATCCTCTTAATATTGAAACCACCGGTGCTTCTGCTACACCCTGAAAAGTAAAGGTTTGCTGTTGTTGGGTGAACTTAATAAGAGCTTCGGCATTATGCATAACGACATCAGCATGCTCACAATTAATATTTATGCTTGAACCATCCTGATTAAACAGTGCCAATTTAACCGGCATTAATAGTGGTTTAAATTCGCCTTTATCAAATCTAGGCAGACTCTGCTGCAAGGTGACATGATATTGTTGTTTAGCTGCATCAAACTCAGTGTTTACTGCTAATACAGGGGTGCCGTTTTGAATATACCAATGGTGCATTTGCGTCAGATCTAAACCATTCGCATCAGCCATCGCATTGCGGAAGGATTCAACCGTAACGGCCTCTCCATCATGACGCTGGAAATACAAGTCCATGCCTTTTCTAAAGCCAGCTTCACCCAATAAGGTATGGTATAAACGCACCACCTCAGCACCCTTTTCGTATACCGTCATGGTGTAGAAGTTATTCATCTCAATATAAGATTGTGGCTGAATCGGGTGTGACATAGGCCCGGCATCTTCAGGGAATTGATTACTACGCAAACGTTTTACATCTTCAATACGTTTAACCGCTGGCGACAACATATCGGCAGTGAACTCTTGATCACGAAAAACCGTCAACCCTTCTTTTAGCGTAAGCTGGAACCAATCACGACAAGTCACACGGTTTCCCGTCCAGTTATGGAAGTACTCATGCCCTATAACCGCTTCAATACCTTCATAGTCAATATCTGTTGCGGTATCCGGTTTAGCCAAAACAAACTTAGAATTAAACACATTCAAGCCTTTGTTTTCCATGGCTCCCATATTGAAATCATCAACCGCCACAATCATGTAAATATCTAAGTCGTAAATCAGCCCAAAACGCTCTTCATCCCATTGCATGGATTTTTTAAGCGATTGCATGGCATGCTCACACTTATCGATATTTTGCGGCTCGACATATATTCTTAAATCAATATCGCGCCCATCAGCAGCTTGATAGGTATCTTGAATACATTCAAGGTTGCCGGCAACTAACGCAAATAGATAACAAGGTTTTTTAAATGGGTCATGCCAAACAGCATAGTGCTTGTTATTCGGCAACTCACCTGACTCAACGAGATTACCGTTAGACAGTAGAACCGCATTTTCTGTTTTGTCTGCAATGATTTTGGTGGTAAATAAAGTGAGTACATCTGGACGGTCAAAGAAGTATGTGATTTTTCTAAAGCCTTCTGCTTCACACTGTGTGCAGTAGTTGCCGCTAGTTCTGTATAGCCCTTCTAAAGCAGTATTACTTTGTGGAGCAATGCGCGTTTTAATAGCTAACTCAAACTGTTTGTTTTGGGGCGCTGGGATGCTTAACTGTTCCTCAGTTTGCTGACATCGATCAATGATCTCCTCATCATCTATCTTTACAGACAACAGCTCCAGTTGCTCGCCGTCCAACTCAATCTGCTTTGTACCCGTTAAATTCTCTAGATACATCAAATTGGTTACTTCTGTTGCTTCTGGATTCAACTCAAACTGCAAATTTATCGATGCTACCGTGAAGTCAGGTTTTGTATAGTCTTTTAAATGATGAACAACAGGAGTTTCAGTTTTCATGAGTCAGTGCCGACCTTTTATTTACTAGATGGAAATTTATGAGATTAATGGATTATTATTTTAGCTGTTTGGTAGAAACAAAAAAGCCTTTCTGCCATATGACAGAAAGGCTTTGCAAAAATCTTAATTATTAAGAATTAGTACTGGAATTCAGCACGACGGTTTTTAGCCCATGCAGCTTCATTGTGACCATCATCAACCGGGTTATCTTCACCAAAACTTACAACATTGATTCGGCTTGGACTCACACCTTCAGCAACTAATGCATTTTTAACCGCTAAAGCACGATTTTCACCCAAGGCTAAGTTGTACTCACGCGTACCACGCTCATCACAATAACCATTGATGGTTACTGTAACGTCTGACTTCAACATCATGTAATCGGCATTTGCTTTGATTAACTCATAATCTTCAGCAGGAATTTCGTAGCGGTCAAATTCAAAGTTAACTACTTTGCCATCAATTTTAGCTTTTAACTCTGCCAATTCAGCGGCTGCTTTTTCTGCTGCGGCACGTTGTGCTGCTGCGATATCAGCTTCAACCTGTTCTGTGGCTTCAGCTTTGTTATCAACAACTTCTTCATCAGTTTTTGGTGTAGAGCTACAACCAACTAAAGCAAAACCAAGAAATCCAACCATAAATAATTGAGAAAGTTTTTTCATAGACTTCATCTCTTTTTGAAATTTTAATATTTAAATTTAGGGGTTAAAGCAATCATACCGAAATTATAAAAAAAGACCAGAAGTCACCATAAAAATCGGTATTTTTTTAAAATTTAGGGCGAAAAACACGTCTGTGTGAGAGGTTTTAGCTGAATTTAGCAGGACACTAAGTAAAAAGACCCCGGCTCAAAAGCCGGGTAATCGGGCTACATTATGAAAAAACGTAAATCGCTTACGATGATTCATGGCTTTATTAGAGCATAGCCCTTAAAGGATAGAATTGATTCAAATCAATAAGCGAATCAATCATCTAGTAAAACTGTTTTGGGTCAGAATTCTTTTAACCAAACTCTTGCTTACACACTTCTGAATTTGAAATACCAGCAATTTTTCTGAGTTCGTTTTCATTGAATATAACCACTTCCTTCTTTTTCCAACTCACGACTTCATCAGCATTAAGCTTGGCCAAGATTCTAGAAACGGTTTCCGGCGTTAAGCCTAAATACAAAGCAACATCGCGGTGCAGAATTGGTAATCTAAACTCATTATGTGCATAGCCACGGTGTTGATTTCTTTCTGCCATATACCAAATAAAATGTGCCACTCTTTGATCAGCATTGCGTTTGATTAAAAGTTCTGAGTGCAGTAGTCCATCTTGCATCTTTTTACTCATGACCGTCATCATTTGATGATTCAAACTTGGAATTTTCATTGAAAGATCAGTCAACTCATCATAGGGCAAAGTACACACACTTGTAGTATCTAATGCAACAGCATTATATTGATAGGCTTTATCAACTAAACCATCAAAACCAATCACATCTCCAGGCAAATAGAAACCATGGATAACCTCTTCTCCTCCATCGGAGTAAGAATAAAGTTTTACCGCGCCAGCTCTAATGGCAAAAATAGAATCGAACTTTTGTCCGACCTCGAAAAGATGCTGGTTCTTTCTAAAAGGCGACTTACGCTCGACAATATCGTCTAGTTGATCGATATCTGGTTTTTGTAAACCATAAGGAAAGCAAATTTTTTGTAACCCGCAATTTGTGCAGCTCGCATTGAACGCTGATTTCATGTTATTCATTTTTGCCCGATATATTTAAAACAGAATTTTGTAATCAGAACTCTGATAAAAAGGTTTGATAGTTTTAATTTTATTTTTATAAGGTGATTTTAACGGCATATTTTTTTTTGTCATCTCAAGATAATTTATTTAAACCAAATTTATCTTTATGACCCCATAATCCGACTACATAAAAATAGCAAACAATGAACACTTTTACTTACTGCTTATTTTTTAAGCAGTTTAAAGTTTTATGACTAAATTAAGGCACTTAAGTGACATTAAAAACGGTTACTCACAAAGTTATCCACAGGAATTGTGGAAAATAAAGGGGCTCAATAAGTTAGTTTCTTTGCAGTAATAAATAAAAGCTATAGTTTTTAATATTCAAATAGTTATAAAACTTTATTAACTTTTAACTTTAATATAAAAAATTAAATTTTCTATTTTGCTTGTCAAGTATTTTTTTAAATTTATTCACTCTTACCAAAAAAATTAGCAAAATGCAGGTTTTTTGGTCCTATGGTAAAATCCTTGCCAATTTACAGGTGATGAATCACGTCACCAATCAAAATATAAAAATCCAGATTTAGTATGCTTTGCAAGAACACAAAGTGAATAAAAAAATAGGCATTTTTTTAAATTTTAAAAACACCTTATTTATCCGCTTTAATGAGTAAGTTTTTTTGAAATTTATAAACCTTTCAATATTTTTCTTACGCAATTAAGTTCTTCAAAACAGCTATTCAATTAATCAAATGGAAACAAAATGGCAAAAATTTTGGGTATTGGTAATGCCGTACTTGACGTTATTTTAACGGTCGAACAGCAACCAGCAGAAAACCAAGAGGTTCGAGCACAAAGTAAAAAAATTGAAACCGGGGGTAATGTTAACAACACCTTGTTTGTTCTGAATCAACTGGGGCACCAAACGGCGATCTGCACAACGGTTGCAACGGACAGTGAAGCTAAACAACTTATTAATGGCATGAAAGATCGTGGCATTTCAACCGAACATACCCAAGCTTTCATTAAGGGGCGCACCCCCACTTCTTACGTTACTTTAAATGCACAAAATGGCAACCGTACCATTGTGCATTACCGTGACTTACCTGAAGTGAATTTTGATTTTTTTGCCAAGATTGAAGTTGAAGACTATGACTGGCTGCATTTCGAAGGTCGTAACATCACTCAACTACCCGGCATGATCAACATCGCTAAAACCTTTTTAAGCTATCAACCTATTTCATTAGAAGTTGAAAAGCCGCGTGATGGCATCGAATCGTTATTTGATAAGGTTAATTTACTCATCTTTTCACACCATTATGCGACGGCAAAAGGCTTTGGCAATGGCGAAGAGCTAATTGCCAGCCTTGATTTAGATAATGTCAATATTGTCTGTACCTGGGGCGAACAAGGAGCATGGTACAAACCGGTTAATGGTAAGATTGAACACTGCCCTGCAACACCAACCCACGCTATTATTGACACTCTA
>JAASTL010000111.1 GCA_021767305.1 Piscirickettsiaceae bacterium
GATGAACTTTTCCCACGTAGTTAAAGCTGTTATGTCCGAAGCGATAGCATCTCCCCAACCCGCTGAATTAAATGTGGCTGACAGCAGCCAGAATAAAGCGGTTGATGGCGACCAGAAAGTAGATTTGCTAGGTATGGATAGGCAAGCTATGGAGGCGTTTTTTGCCTCCATTGGTGAAAAACCTTTCCGTGCCGGCCAAGTTATGAAGTGGATTCATCAATTTGGTGTAAGCGACTTTGAAGAAATGACTAACCTGAGCAAGGCGTTAAGAGAGAAGTTGCTCAAGGTTGCACAGATTCGTACGCCAAAAATTGTGGCTGAACAGATTTCTGAAGATGGCACCATCAAATGGTTGTTAGAGGTTGATAATCACAACTCTGTCGAAACCGTTTTCATTCCAGAAAAAAATCGCGGTACTTTGTGTATCTCTTCCCAAGTAGGCTGTGCTTTAGAATGCAGTTTTTGTTCAACAGGACAGCAAGGCTTTAACCGTAACCTTGAGAACTGGGAAATTGTGGCGCAAATGTGGGTTGCCAATAAGGCGTTAGGTTGCAAACCAAAAGAAGAGCGCCGCATTAGTAATATCGTCTTTATGGGAATGGGTGAACCCTTATTGAATGTCACGCATACTTTTCCGGTTGCACGTATTCTAATGGATGACTTTGCTTATGGTTTGTCTAAGCGTCGAGTTACCATCAGTACCGCCGGAGTGGTGCCTGCTATCGACAAAATCAAAGAAGAAGTAGATGTAAGTCTAGCCATCTCTTTGCATGCGCCTAATAATGAGTTGCGTGATATTTTGGTGCCAATCAATCAAAAATATCCGTTAGAGGTGCTCATGCCAAGTCTGCATCGTTTTGTTGAAGGCGGCCATAGTAAAAAGCATGTGACCGTTGAATATGTGATGATTGATAAAATCAATGATCGTCCAGAGCATGCCGAACAGTTGGTGAAGTTAATTGGTGATCTGCCTTCTAAAATCAACCTGATTCCATTTAATCCTTTCCCTAACACGGATTACAAGCGCTCCTCCAATAATGCGATTCATCGCTTTAGAGCGATTTTGGAAGAGGGTGGCTTGAACGTCACGGTGCGTAAAACGCGCGGTGATGATATTGATGCCGCTTGTGGTCAGTTAGCAGGTAAGGTAACCGATAGAACAAAGCGAACCCTACACCGTGTAGAGTTTAAATGATATAAGCAGCCATCAGCATAGATATAAAGGCAAACCATGGCCGAAGATAATACGACAGAGTTCACACCAGAAACCCCAACCATTTCCGCAAAACTCAAACAAATGCGTGAAGAGCAAGGTTTGAGCGTGGAGGCGGTTGCAGAAAAACTCAATCTTTCCGCTGAACAGATTTATAACTTAGAAGGTTTGAGTCAAAGCTTATCGGAAATGAGCCCTTTTGAACGTGGTTATGTTCGTAACTATGCGGCTTTATTAGAGTTAAGTTTGGATGAGTTTGAATCCGAGTTCCCAGAAGGGGTGAAAGTGGGCTCCGAACTACATTCAGTGCAGCGTTATAGCTATCGATTGTCGAAGCCAATCATGGCACGCGGCTGGGTAAAAGGGTTGGTTTATATTGTGATATTTATTGCAATTATTGTTGCTCTGTCCATGCTGAATATTAATTTTGATGATTTCAAAATTGACGAAGCAACTATGACTTCGCAAGAGACCAGCATTAGTTTGCCAGATATTCCTGCAGCTGACGGACCTCAGGATACAATGCCGCAACAGCCAGTAGGCATAGAACAGAATCAATAGAGCTCGTAAAAGTATATGGCCGACTCAATTTTTGGCTAAGTTGAACTAAATTTAAAGAGAGTAAGAAACAGAATGGCAAATCAAATTTCAGCAATCAGAGGCATGAATGATATTTATGGCGATAGCGCCCATGCTTTTGATTTTTTAATTTCTACTGCTGAAAAAACTTTAAAGCAATATGGCTACGAGTCTGTGAGACTGCCGATTGTGGAAAAAACAGAACTTTTTGCACGCTCCATTGGTGAAGTGACCGACATTGTTGAAAAAGAGATGTACACCTTTGCCGATCGCAATGGCGATAGCTTGACCTTAAGACCAGAGGGTACGGCAGGGTGTGTTCGTGCCGTGGTGCAAAATGGTTTGACTCACAACCAAGTTCAAAAGCTCTACTACACTGGCCCAATGTTCCGTTATGAACGTCCGCAAAAAGGCCGATATCGTCAGTTCCACCAGTTTGGTGTGGAAGTTTTTGGTCTTGCAAATGCCGATATTGATGCTGAATTAATTATTTTAAGTGCTCGTCTTTGGGAGCAGTTAGGGCTTGAAAACCTTGAACTCCAGATTAACTCTTTAGGCAGCAAAGAAGCCAGAGCCCAATATAGAGACTTATTGGTTGAGTATTTAGTACAGCACAAAGATAAGCTGGATGAAGACAGCCTAAGAAGACTGGAATCAAATCCGCTGAGAATTTTGGATAGTAAAAATCCAGAAATGAAAGAAGTGGTGAATGGTGCACCAAAATTAATTGATCATTTAGATGAAGAATCAGCCCAGCATTTTGCGCAGGTCAAAGCTTACTTAGATGACTTAGGTATTGAGTATGTAGTGAATCCAAACCTGGTTCGTGGTTTGGATTATTACAACCGTACGGTGTTTGAGTGGGTAACTACCGAACTAGGTGCGCAAGGTACGGTTTGTGCCGGTGGACGTTATGATGGCTTGGTAGAGCAAATCGGTGGAAAGGCAACTCCAGCCGTTGGTTTTGCAATGGGAATTGAACGTTTGGTCGCTCTGCTAATGGATAATGAAAAAGTGCCTGAAAATGCCAAGGCGGATATCTACGTGGTTGCAGTAGGTAACGATGTTTCTCGTCCGGCTATGGTGATTGCAGAAATGTTAAGAGATGGCCTGGAAGGTAAAAACGTGCAACTTAATTTAGGTGGTGGCAGCTTTAAAAGTCAGTTTAAGAAAGCGGATAAGTCAGGTGCTGCTTTTGCCATAGTAATGGGCGAACAAGAAATTGCAGATAAACTGGTTGCCGTAAAGCCATTGCGTGATGATAGTGAACAGGTCAACGTAGCTTGGGATGAGCTGGTTAATCATCTACAAGCACGCATATAAAATAATTTCGAATTTATAAATTTTGATGGATTAAAGAGAAAAGTCATGAGTCGATACGAAACAGAAGAAGAACAAGTCCAAGCCATTAAAGACTGGTGGAATAAAAATGGTACTCAGTTATTGTCACTGATTTTGGTTGTTGTTGTTGCCTTTGCGGGTTGGCGTTATTGGACTAACAGTCAGTATGTGGCTTCAGCGAATGCATCATCAATGTTTGAATTGTTGCAAGCTCAGTATCAAAACGATAAGTTTGGTGAAGTGTCACGTGAAGCCTTGAAATTGATGCAAGAGCAACCAGAAAGCCCTTATGCAAGTGGTGCAGCGCTACTGCACGCAACCTTTAGCTATAAAAAAGGTGAAACCGATACTGCGATTGAAAACTTACAGTGGGTTATGGATAACAGTACTGATCAGGCTATGAAAGTAACCGCAAAAATGCGTTTGCTGCGTATCTATATTGATCAGCAAAGCATTGATAAAGCACAGGCGGCTATTGGTGAAGCAGAAAAAATGCAATTAAATGGTGCTCAGCAGGCTAACCTAGATTATTTGAAAGGAATGCTTGCTTTGCAACAAGGTCAAAATGATGCGGCCCAGTCAGCCTTTGCAAAGGTTTTAGATAACCCAGATACAGAGACTAATCTGCTTGGACTAGCCAAGATCCAAGTGGATGACTTAGCTAAGTAATGCTAAGTAATACTAGGTTATGGCTAGCGTTATCTACCTTAGAAAATTTGATTCACTCATGCAAAGCTCTCAGTTATATAAGTTGCATCGTTGCTGCAAAGACATTGGTAAATAAATAATGAAAACAAAGATTGTACTCGCATTGGTATTGACCACTTCTATCGGTTTTATGGCAGGATGTTCCAGCACACAGCCATTGGTAGAACCCTATATGGAGCCAATGGAATCTGACTATCAGATAGACCGAGTTTGGCAAGTTAAGTTAGACGCTTTGCCAAACCGTGATACAGAAGGTTTGTTTTTTGCCGAGGATGACAAGCATGTTTACATAGCAACCGAAACGGGTCATGTCAGTGCTTTAATAAAAGGTGATCAAAGTCGCTGGGCAGATCAGACTTTGTGGCAGATAAAGTTTGATTCTCCAGTCATTGCCGGGCCAACTTTATATAAAAATAAGCTGTTTTTTGGAACCTCAAAAGGTCAGCTGGTAGCCATTGCCGCCGATACAGGCGCTTATTTATGGCAAAGTCAGCTTTCTAGTGAAGTTATCAGTAAGCCGATTATCGCGGACAATAAAGTTTTCACACGTACCGTTGATGGCAAAGTTTATGGTGTTGATGTTGAAAACGGTAAACAGGTTTGGGTAGCGGAAAACCAAGTGCCAAGTTTGTCTTTGCGTGGTTCACCAGAAACGGTTTATAACAACGGTGTGCTCTATGTTGGTTGGGAAAGCGGGACTGTTCAAGCCTTATCGGCCAAATCTGGTTCACTGCTTTGGGAAACCCGAATTGCGGTGCCAACCGGGCGAACAGATTTAGAACGTATTGTCGACGTGCAATCCAAACTGGTTTATTTTGATAACCGTCTGTTTGCCATGGGTTACAACGGTAAATTGGTTTCCATTAACCCGCGAAGTGGTGAGTTTTACTTTGTAAAAGATATTTCAGGTTATCGCGATTTTGTCGTTGATGGTAAGAAAATCTATATCGTTGATGATACTGACACTCTATATGCGTTTGATATCAACAACGGTGTGCAAATTTGGAAACAAATGAGCATGAAAGATCGCCTTGTGGGTGATTTGGCCGAGTCCAAAGATCATTTGTTAGTCGTTGATGCTTGGGGTTATTTACATTGGTTTGATAAGTTGCAAGGCATTGAGGTTGCACGAGCCAAGCATAGTAATGACTACGGTGATGGTAATCAAATTCAACGCGTTATGACCGAAGCGAATGCCGTTTATCTATTGGATGAGCAAGGCGTTATCACACGTTACAATGTGGGCTTATCTGACCTCA
>JAASTL010000112.1 GCA_021767305.1 Piscirickettsiaceae bacterium
CATGGTAAAGCGTGATAGGCGATCTAAGGTTTCGCGAAGGGTGACAACCGATTTACTTTTACCAACAGGTAAAAACTGCTCCGGCTGTTTCTGTTTGAGTTGACGGTTTTCTTGATTAAGTTGATTGTGCTCAATCGCCCTTTCAGCAGTGACAATCAATTTGGCAAGTGAGAGTGGTTTTTCCAAAAAGTCATAAGCACCTAGACGAGTTGCTTCTATCGCCGTTTCAATGGTGCCGTGCCCAGACATCATAATGACTTTGGTGTTTTCCAATACCCCTTCATCTTGCATTTGTTGCAAAAGGGTTATGCCGTCAATGTCAGGCATCCAAACATCAAGAAAGATGACATCCGGTAAAGCGGCACGCCAAGCACTTTGGGCTTGAACACCGTTGCCAGCCGTTTCAACTTGGTAACCTTCTTCAACAAAGATTTCTTGCATTAAATTGCGAATGTCTTTCTCGTCATCAACTATGAGTAATTTACCCGGTTTCATTCCATCTCGCTTGTTATCAAGGGTAGTCTAATTATAAAGCAGGTACCGCTCTGCGGTGAAGATTCTAACTCGATTTGACCATGATGTTCTTCAACAATCTTTTTCACCACGGCGAGCCCAAGTCCAGTGCCTTTGGGTTTGTCTGTGGCGTAAGGTTCAAATATCCAATTTTGCGCTTCTTCTTCAATTCCTGGACCATTGTCACATACCGAAAGAGTGAGCCAGTCTTCATCATGGCATGTTGTTTTTACATGAATAACTGGGCTTTCGGTTTCTTCGGTAGCTTCAATCGCATTCTTGATTAAGTTATGTAAAAGCTGCCTTAAACGCGAAGAATCAGCTCTCACTTTGAGGCAGGCATCATCTAAATCACGTGTGACTTGCCATTTGGCAGAGGGGTCTTGATACATCTCGGTGATATTGGTGATGAGGTTGTTGAGTTGTGTTGGCACCAATTCCACTTCTGGGGTATTGGCGTAATCACTAAAGGCTTGTACCAGTTTTTGCATGGTGGAAACTTGTTCGGTAATGGTCTCGGTCATTCGTGATAGCAGGGCTTGTTCATCACCATCGAGTTTTTTATGTAGCTTAAATTGCAAACGTTCAGCGGAGAGTTGAATTGGGGTTAAGGGGTTTTTGATTTCATGTGCTAAGCGTCGGGCAACATCGCTCCAAGCCGCATTAAGTTGAGCTTGCACCAGCTCGGTAATGTCGTCTATAACAATAACGTAACCACCGATTTTCTTATCTAAGCTCGGTAGCGTTGAACCGTGCACCATGAGTATTTTCTGTTTCTTTTTGTAGGCAAAATCAATCTGCAGATGCCAAGGTTTACTGCTTTTGACAAACATGGGTTCAACCTGATCAACCAAATCTTGCAAGTGTGCGCTGTCTTCACGATCAATAACATCGGCAAGTTTTTTACCAATGTGACGGTTTAAGTTGCTCTCTAAGATTTTTTCAATGGAGTCGTTAATGGTACGAATGCGGTAGTGCATATCCAGAGTGATTACCCCGCTGGATAGGTTTTTAATAATCGCCTGCAAGTAGAGTTTTTGTACTTCGGTCTGTTGATGACCGAGTTTGATGTCATTTCGGGCTTTGGAAATACGCTGAATCATGTCATTAAAAGAGAGAATCAAATCACCGAATTCTTCATCTTCCGGTACCTGCATTTTTACCGAGTAGTCTCCTTTAGAGACCGCCTTGGTTCCTTTGGCTAAGGTGCGAATTGGGTTGGTGAAGTTCTGTACCGCCTGTATTGTGAATAGAATGGCGGTCACCAAAGTCAGCAGTAGCACCATGGAAAGTACCAAGATAAAACTCGCGGTTAAAGGCCCTTTGAGATAAGAGAGTTCTTTATATTGCCCGGAAGCTATGCCAACCGAATCCGCCAGTTGGCTAATATCGGCTGGCACCGGAAAGATGACTTGCAGGGCATATTGAATATTCAAGGCGATATCGGTGTAAGGAATGACCACACGTACAAAGGTTTCCGGCACAGTCGCACCCGGTCTGGATTCTAAAGCCGCATAGGTCTTGCCATTACGCGCTTGTTGGAAAAGGTTTTCTCCCGGCGTGTCCGGCAGAATATTGACTCCGTATTCACTACTGAAGGCGACCAGTTGTTGGTTAAGTTGGTAGAGTGAAACTTCTTGCGCATTGAGTTGTTCACGAATGATATTGACGGCAATACTTGGTGAGGTCGCCAGCATGTCATGGTTAGCTTTAATGATAGATTTACTCAGGTTTAAGCTGTCACGGGTTTTATTATCCAGCGTGATACGAACCAAAGAGGTGGCGTTTTCCAAAGCCACTTCGGTTTTAACGTCAAACCATTGGTTAATGCCTTGCTGAATAAAGTTTAATGAGAAGTAGAAAATAATCGCGGTTGGAATACCTAAAACCAAACTTGAGGCTAAGGTTAATCTGGCGGTAATCCGGCTACCGGGCTGCTTATTGCGAATTTGAATCGTAAGTTTAAATAGGGTTTTGATAAGAATGGCGAGCAGAAGGGTAATGCCGCCAATGGTGAAGAACAATAAGCTTGAATAGCTATCGGCAAAGCTGGAAGCGTTTTGTAACGTTTGACTCATTACTACCAAGGCCATCAAAAGTAGCCCTGATAGCAAGCTCAGCCATCCATATTGTTTTAAATAACGCCAAATCCAGTTCATTGCCAACTCAGAGGGGTTTGTAGTTGTTCTTCATACCATTGGCTGTCCAATAACCAATTGTCGGTAAAAATAGCTTCAATCAACAGCGGAGTGGGGAGTTTCCATTTATCCAACTGAATACGCATGCGTAGAGTATACCTTTGTTCCGGATGTAATTCCGCAAGAGATAGCACTGGAAAAGCCCTTAAGGTGGCAAGCGTCTGTAGAGCTTCTTCTAAGGTTTTAAAGGTTTGGGATTTATGGTTGCGGCTATTGTAAAGTGAGTAAAGTCGGTTGACTCCACTGGCATAAAGCTGGGTATGAAACTCTATTTTTTTGCGCATACGCTGGTATTTAAAACCTAAAACGCTTGATCTTTCGGTGAGTTCAATGGTGATTTTAAAACTCAGTGGAACTTCATGATAGATGGCTTCAATAATATTGTCAGGTAAATCGAATGAACTTTCAGAATCTATCATCAACTGTTTGTTTTCATGATAGTCGACTACTTTATTAATCGTAATGCCAGCATGAGCTTGTAATGGTTGCAATGTAAGCAAGCTAAGTGCTATCAGAAGGAAGAGAAACAGAAAATTATTACATGCAAGCCAGAGCTTTGCGGTCATTCCCTGCAACAGCCAGATTGATTTGACGTTGGAGGAATTCAAGTAGCTTACTCCTGACTCTGGTTTGCCAATGGCTTAGGTTGAGCAGTTTTCTGCAGCAGACAGTAATAAAAGCCATCCATATTATGTGTGCCAGGTAAATATTGATTACCCGGGGTGGCAAACGTCATACTGCCATCCAGCTCTAACTGAATCGCCTCTGCATCTGGGGTGTTATCCATAAAATGTTGCATTTGCAGAGTGTTCTCTTGCGGTAGAACCGAGCACGTTGCATAGAGTAATTGCCCGCCCGGTTTTAAGGTTGGCCACAAAGCTTGTAGAATTTGACCTTGTAATGCAACCAAAGCCTCAATGTCTTCCGCGGTTCTATGTTGCTTTATGTCGGGATGACGACGAATAATGCCGGTTGCCGAACAAGGTGCATCCAAAAGGATTTTGTCAAAGGCTTGCTTGTCCCACCACTCTTCTGGTTTGGAAGCATCTCCCACTTGGTAGTCGGCCTCAAGGTCAAGGCGATACAGGTTTTCCGCCAAACGTTCAATGCGCTCCGGCGCCACTTCTAACGCGAGTAAATCTGCCTGATTATTGGATAACTCAAGTAGGTGAGTGGTTTTTCCACCTGGTGCGGCACAGGCATCTAAAATGCGCTCACCCGGTTTGGGCTGCAAAATATTAGCGGCCTGTTGTGCAGCGCCATCTTGCACACTAAACCCACCTTCTGCATAAGTTGGCAGTTGAGTGATATCGGTGCTTTGTAATAGCTGTATGCCTTGTGGAGCGGTCGGATGAGGAATCGCTTCAATACCGGCATCCGCCAATTTAGTTAATAACTCTTCACGACTCTGTTGCATGCGATTAACACGTAAAGTCAGTGGCGCAATTTCATTATTAGCTTGCAGAATCGCTTCCCAGTTTTCTGGGTACGCTTTACGTAGGGCTTTAAAAAACCATTGTGGGTGTGCATATTTTTGTGCCGGCTTTAGGTCAACTTCGGCACATATCTCGTCTTTTTGACGCAGAAAGTTACGCAAAACCCCATTAATTAACGCTTTTGCCCACGGTTTTTTGAGTTTTTGCACAACGGCAACGGTTTCACCTACAGCAGCATGTTCGGGGGTTTCCATATAGAGAATCTGATATAAACCCAGCAGAATAAGCTGGTTGATATCTTCATCTTTGGCTTTGAGTTTTTTCTTTAGAAGTTGGGCGCGAATTGCTTCCAATCTGCCTTGCCAGCGAATTGTTCCCAAGACCAAATTTTGCGTAAAGTTACGCTCTCGTCTATCGCTAAACTGTGCCAAACCTTCCGGTAACGTTTGACTTAAAGAGCGCCCATCTTCAATAACCGTTAGGCAAATCTTAAGTGCGATAAATCGGGTGTTAAGCGGGTTGGCTGCTTGAGACATTAAAACTGATAACCTTCAAGGTTGCGAGATTGAGCAAAGTCATAGGCTTGCATGGCTTTTTTACCGGCAGGTTGGAGCTGTTCGATACAGATGGGCTGATCGCTACAAGCAACGAATAATCCAGCCTTGGTCAACTTTTGTACTTGTCCTGGTTGCACTTCTGTAAGATCGCTCTGCTCATCGTTAGTGGCTAAACGGGCATGCCAGATGCGCAGCGGTTTACCTTTATATTCGGTAAAGGCCACTGGCCATGGATTAAAGGCCTGGATTTTACGAATAATCTTATTGGCAGGTTCTTGCCAGTCGATAAGCGCTTCTTCTTTAGTCATCTTGGCGGCATAGGTCACCAAAGATTCGTCCTGCTTTTCTGCTTTGATGGAACCATCCAGTAGGCCTTCTAAGGTTTGCATTAA
>JAASTL010000113.1 GCA_021767305.1 Piscirickettsiaceae bacterium
CACCTGGTCACACTGTACGTTCTGAGTTTGTTGCGGGTCGTGGTATTCCTGACCTAATCGCAATCGAGCAAGACGCTTCTGGTAATGCTAAAGACATCGCGCTATCTTACGCTTCTGCAGTAGGTGGTGGTCGTACTGGTATCCTAGAAACAACTTTCCGTGAAGAGTGTGAAACTGACCTATTCGGTGAGCAAGCAGTACTTTGTGGTGGTGCAGTTGACCTAGTTAAAATGGGCTTTGAAACACTAGTTGAAGCTGGTTATGAGCCAGAAATGGCATACTTCGAGTGTCTACACGAGCTTAAGCTAATCGTTGACCTAATGTTCGAAGGCGGTATCGCGAACATGAACTACTCAATCTCAAATAATGCTGAGTACGGTGAGTATGTAACGGGTCCACGTGTAATCAACGAAGAATCTCGTGAAGCTATGCGTCAAGCACTAGCTGACATCCAGTCTGGTGAGTACGCTAAGAACTTCATTCTAGAAGGTCAAGCGGGTTACCCATCAATGACTGCAATGCGTCGTCTAAACGCTGAGCACCCAATCGAAGAGACTGGTGCTAAGCTTCGCGCGATGATGCCTTGGATTGCGGCTAACAAAATCATCGACCAAGAGAAAAACTAAAAAGGTCTAGTTTGCCCGATTTCTGCGTTACTGAATCGCTCATTTACTAGTAGTAAACTTCGCAATTCAGTGCCTTGAACTCGAACAAACTATCTCCTTTTTAAGGTTGATATAGAAAACCGGCTTAGTGCCGGTTTTTTTGTTTTTAGGACTTGTTTTGCCAATCTCTGCGTTGCTGATTGGTTCGTTTACTAATTGTAAACTTCTCCAATCAGCGCCTTGACCTTGACAAAAACGCCTCGAAAAAAGTTTTAAGAAAAGACCAGCTTTTGCGCTGGTTTTTTTTTTAGGCGGCTTATTTGCTCAATCTCTGCGTTGCTTTCTAACTCGTGTACTCGTTGTACACTTCGTCAGAAAGCGCCTTGACCTTGAACAAAGCGCTCGCTAAAAATGTTAGTTAAAAAGAAACCGGCTTAGTGCCGGTTTTTTGTTTTTAGGGGCTTATTTTCCCGATTTCTTTGTTTGAACCTTGCTCATGATGTTTTGTAGCTCTAAGCAAGGGTCTTTGTCTTCTGTCTCAAATTCAGTTTCATTTATTAAATCTACAAGAATATTTTGGTTTTTATATTTCAATCTTATTCTTTCAAAGTTATTGAAATACCATGATTCTCTCCATACCTCTTTTCCAGTTTGTCTGATTTGCCTTTTACACTGCCCGCTATATACGAGACTGCTTAAAAGATTTTTAGCATGCTCATCAGTTAAAGAGATATTTTTACTACTTACATCGATTAGTTGACCATAAACCTTACCTGCTGCTAAAGCTAAATCAATGGTTGCGGGCTCAAGACCACTAAAGATCACTCTTAACTCATAATCATCTCTAATATTGTTTTTATTGTTGTCATAAGCTCTACGAGCTTTATCGATCTGGATGACTGCAATATTACTTGGAAGTTCATATGTTGAGGCTGGGTGGCTAAACTCAAACCACTTGTCTTGGGATTTAAGATTATTAATATTTGATGGTTTGTTAAGTTGTTTGGATAAATAAAATTTGCCATTAAATTCCACTACATCTCCAAGTTGATATAAAGCATTTGGATTAAATTTATTGTGTTTATCTACCTTAAGCTGAAGCCATTTTTGAGGATTAGTATCAGGTTGTTCATTAATGGAAGGCAATAAGTTTATATAGATAAAGTATTCGTGCGTTACGATATCTTTTTTGTTGTAGTTTTTATCTGGAACCCATTTTGGTATTTCACTAAATGTCGTTGTTTGAGACGTATTTATAAATGTCATATACAAAACAAGAAAAGAGATTGAGATAAGGTTGGCGAATTTTCTCATTTAAATATCACTGTTAACTAAGAATTAAAACTAAATATAAAGCGCACTTCTGCAAAGTTTTACCACATGCCGTTTTTCTCGACCGAGGTTGAGTAAATATTTTCCTTCTTTTGTAATGACTTCAAAATAGCGCTGTTTTTTCGATTTCACCAATACTATTGCAAATATATTAGGTTTTTTAATCCAGATATCACCAGTCAAAATTAACTCTTCTTCGGGCTTTAATACCGATTGCTCATTTGAAATCTCAAAAGGGAAGATATATCCCTTAAAACCATTTTCCTGAGCCATTTGTGATTCACTTGAACTTTGATGATCCTTAGCGTTGTAGTAGTAGAGATTTTCAACTCCAGCTTGTGACATTAAGCGCTGAACTGAAAAGGTGGTTGGTTCAGTACAATCATCGATTTTGCTTAAGCTTGCTCCAAAAATAAGGTCGAATACAAATATAAAAATTAAGATGTAAAGTGCTATTTTTAAAGCTGGGTATTTGTTGAGAATAACTAGGTATTTATTTTTTAGCTTTTTAAAATTAACCATACTTCTTACTAATCTTGAAATGAATAATTTAAGTAATTTAACTTATATTTTATCTTTGTGTAGATTTTTTTGTTTATAGACCGAATGCTAGAAGATGTATAGGTAACTTTTATTTACTGATAAGTTATTGTGATTTTAAGGCATAAGAAAATCTTATAAAATCATGCCCGAATTTAAAAACGGGTGAAAAAAATGTCTAATAAAAATAATCAAAAAATGAAATCGGGTGCATTCTTTAAATATGGTTTAATCGCAGCATTGCTATTGTTAGCGCCAGTTGCTTTGGTTAACCAAATTGTTGTGCCAATGCTAAGTGCATAATTGATTATCTAAACCTTAGATAAGTCAAAAAAGTCGAGTTAGTTAAGTTGCTAACTCGGCTTTTTTTATTTTGCTAACTTTAACAGCCGTTTATTTAGACAATAAAAAACCAGCTTACAGCTGGCCTTGAATTAAGTCTTGGAGTTGAGCCTTTAGGTTGAGGGTTAATTGTAATCACCACCCGGTAGATTGTTTTTATTGACCGTGACTTTATCTACCTTCTGCCCTGAAAATCGTAATAATGCATCCCCAGAGAATTCATAGCCATATTTGGCTGCAATACGCGCCACATCATCGGCCGTTTGCGCTCCAACCACTTGCTGTTTCAGCTCTTCTTTACCTTGCATAAAGCTTAAAAATTCACGGATAGTATCAAAAGACATGTTTGTTCCTTACTTAATGCTGTGAGTTACGCACTGGATGGATAACGACACAGAAAAATCAATCAGTGAATTTTAACATTTGTCTTATTTGATTAGTAAGTCCTTTAAGTAAATCCGCTTTTATTAAAAGAGTGCGTGCATATTAGTGCATACTCAACTGTAGTTGGTTGACCGCATTTAAAGGCTCTAATTCATCGGTGGTCATAACCGCAATGCCATCAGCCTGTAAACGTTCTAGTAAGCCTTCTCCTAAGCTCTGGGTAATAAAGGAATCTATACCAAATAGCGGGTGCTCTGGGTGTTGAGAAAGCTGCCCTTGGAGATTTTTAAACACTTCATTACTGCTAAGTTTGATGTGTTTTTGGTGAATTGTTTGATCTTTGCTTAATTCATAAATTAAGTAGCCAGGGCATTTGCCAGCATGACCGCAAATTGTTCTGCCATTCGCACTGCTCACTGCAATTTTCATAGGGTTTCCTTTTTTGTAAACAGTTTGTTTAAGGGATTTTGTCTGAGGGGTTTAGCATTTTCTCCAACCGGCACGACCAAGGTTTTGGCTTGCGCTAGAAGCTGGCCATTCTGGCTGTCGATGATGCGCTGTTGAAAACAGGTTTTGAGTTTTGATTTTGCAACTGGCTCAACCGTGATATGAAACTGTTGAAACGCGGTGATTGAGCGATGATATTCAATCTCAATTTTTTGCACCATGAGATTAATGCCTTGCTTTGCCAAGGTGGAAAAATCCAAATCATGGTGTTTTAGAAAGTGATGGCGCGCATGTTCAAAATAATGCTGGTAGTGTGCATTATTCACCACGCCCTGAATATCACATTCGTGGTCACGTGCATCCATTGAAATTTGATAAAGCATCAGTGTTGATCCGTACAAATTTGTTTTAATTTCATGGCGTTGAAGGTTTTTTTCAGCAACAACAACACCAGAAGCATCAATAAGCTGTGCAATACCAGACCAATCCAAAGATAAATATCATGTGTGGTTAATTGTGCCATGAGATAACTGGCAATAATCATCGCTGCCACCGGGAAGGTAAATGCCCACCAAGAGAGCGCAAAGTTAAGCTTACAGAACTTATGCACTGAAACAATCATCAATAGAGTCATCGCCAAACCAAAGTAATACAGCACCATAGCGAACTGGTTGAGCTCTTGATTTAGGGCGATATAGGCAATAAAGCCAACGGCGGGTGGGGCAATAAAAATGAATAGCGTAGGAATGAGCTTTTCCGGCATGGGTGCATGGAAAATAATGCGGTTGACCAGAATCGCTTTCACAATAATCCAGAAGATAATGCCAACCGAAAAGAAAAACCAGTTCAATTCCATAGGAGCATGATGCACACCGGCAATAGGTACAATGATATTACCGACAATAGGAATAAACCAGGCCGGATTAGAGTGCTCTGGCGTGAAAAAATCATGGTGTACCCAGTTATAAAGCACCCAGTAGGTCAGTGAGATTTGAATGATAGTACCTAGAGACCAAAGATAAAACGAACTGGTATCCAAGCCAAACAGGTGTAACCCGATGCTCAGCAACAGCAAGCTGATACTAATGGTGGGGATAAAGTTCATTTTGATAGGGTGTTTGAGTTCCGCGCGAACTTCGGTGGTAAAGCGTAGCGTTTTATAAAGATACGCACTGAGTAGCAAAACCATAATGACGGCAGAAACTATCAGGCTGATCTGGCTGACTACGGTAAAACTTGAATAAAACTCTGAGAGTTTGATGAATGCGATGCTTAAGCCGGTCAATCCCATTACCATGCCGAAAAAGCTAGCAGGGAGGTAAGCTAATCTATCCTTGTTGCTCATTTTTATACCCTTATAACTATATTTTATTTCAAAGGTAAATTATAAATAAATAAAGCGGCTTGCCTGAGTGAAAAAATAAATACTTACTCAGAAATAAAA